>WLIQ01000026.1 GCA_009726135.1 Actinomycetota bacterium
GAGAATTCACGAAGCGATGACATGGACGTTAACTGTGTTCGCGAAAAGAAACTTACTAACATGCGTGCTTCAGGAACTGATGAATCAGAGCGTTTGATTCCGCCTAAGAAGCTCAACATGGAAGGCGCCCTTGAGTTCTGCCGCGAAGATGAGTGTGTAGAAGTTACGCCAGCAGTTGTTCGTATCCGCAAGGTTGTTCTTGATGGTGACGAGCGTGCCCGTACAACGGCCCGTCAGAAGAAGGCCAACCTCAACGCATAAAGCCAGTTTCGTCAGCCCTCTAGGGTTGAATTGTCACTGTGAGTAAGCAGCCCTTTAACCTCGTTGCACCTAGTGCGCCTAAAGCTACGCCTGCACTCGCACCTGATCAGTTAGCCGCAGTTACGCATCGTGGCTCACCGTTAGTAATTAGTGGTGGACCGGGTACGGGTAAAACAACGGTTTTAGTTGAAGCAGCCCTTGCACGAATTGCTGAAGGGCAAAACCCAGATTCGATTTTGCTACTTACCTTTGGTCGCGAACGCGCATCCGAACTACGTGATGCAATTGCACTTCGAACAACAAAAACAATGTTTGAACCTCTTGCTCGTACTTTTCACTCACTAGCTTTTTCAATCGTCAAGATGAAAGCTAAAGATGATCCCGAACCAATTTTACTAAGTGGTCCTGAACAAGAAAGCTACATCAAAGAACTCTTACAAGGTGACATTGAAGCTGGCTATAAAGAATGGACAGAAGATTTGCATGCAGCCCTAACAACAAATGGATTTGCACGCGAACTTCGCGATTTAATCTTGCGTGCATCAGAGCGCGGTATCAATGCCGATCAACTTGCCGCCCTTGGTAAAGCAGAAGATGAAAAGTATTGGTTTGCGGCAGCACAGTTCTGGAAGCGCTATTTGAATTCGATGGTGATGCGCGAAATTAGTGCAACTGATGCCAAAATGCGTATTGACCCATCTGAATTAGTTTCTCGTGCCGCATTGCATCTTCACAATAATCCTGACGTACTTGCAAACTTACGTGCGCGATTTACAACCATTATGGTCGATGAGTTTCAGGAAAGTGATCCAGCACAGCGCGCCCTTCTAGCAATAATTGCTGGTAACGACGTAATTATCTGCGCTGATGCAGATTCTGCTGTAGGGCGCTTTCGCGGTGCAGATCCCGATGGTTTATCTGCAGCCCTTGATCCATACCGCGTTAAAGAGATTGTTTTAAATACAGGCTTTAGAAGTTCATCGAGCATCTTTGATGTTGGTATTAATTTTGCAAAAAATATGAAGGGCTCACCTGTTACTCGCAAACGCAGTTGTGGCAATGAAAATGCGGGGCAAGTACAGGTTCATCGCTTTAGATCAGGTGCCGAAGAAGCAGCCTTTATCGCTCATCAGTTCCGCAGTGCACATCTGCGCCAAGGAATTTCCTATAGCAACATGAGCGTTATTTTGCGCAGCCCAGGCTTACAAGCTTCATCGCTGAGGCGCGCATTTTCACAAGTTGGAATTCCTGTTGCGTCAGAACTTCAAGCGCTAGCGGGTAATCCTGCAATTGCACCCTTTCTTCTTCTTGCACGCGTTGCTCTCAAGATGCAACCACTCAACTTTGATACTGCCGAGCGATTACTTATGAGTGAATTTGGTGGGGCTGATTCAATTTCATTGCGCAGAATCCGCCGTGCATTAATCGCAGCCAGAGCAGATGGGGATGAGCGTACTGGAACACAGTTATTAATCGCAGCCGTTGATGATGGCCATTTATTTATTGAAGGCGCAAGTGAAATTACGCGAGTTCATGAATTATTAGAAAAAGCTCGAAGCGTTGCACGCAATAAGAAAGCGACAGCCGATGAATTGTTGTGGGTAATCTGGGACAACGCACACACTAGCGATGGCCAAAAACTAGCTAGCGCTTGGCGCAATCAAGCCTTGCGTCCAGGAGTTCGTGGTGCAGCAGCTGATCGCGATCTGGATGCAATGATGCAGTTGTTTGAAAGCGCATCTAGATATTCAGATCGTTTCCCATTATCTGGTCCAGGTGCATTCATCGCAGAAATTGCAACTGAGGATATTGCTGGCGATGTTATTACTGCTAAAGGCGTGCGACCTGATTTTGTTGAAATCCTTACGGTGCACAGCGCAAAGGGTCGTGAATGGGATTTAGTAGCCATAGCTGGTTTGCAAGAAAGTACTTGGCCAAATTTAAAGCAACGTTCATCACTGTTGGGTGCAGAGCGTTTAGTTGAACGCCAACGAAATCCTGATATTGCCCGCGATCAGTTAGATGTAATCGCTGCCAGTGGTTTATTGCAAGATGAAGAGCGCTTGTTTCATGTGGCCCTCACCCGTGCCAAGCAAGCATTATTTGTTACTGCCGTGCAGCGAGATGATGAAGAACCTTCGCATTTCTTTGAAACTATCGAAGTAATGGCCAATAAAACCGATGAAGAGTTAGAGCCAGTAATCACTGATGTTCCACGACCAATTACTGCCCCTGCCCTAGTGGCCGAACTTCGTAGTCGGCTAGATGGAGAACATGCACAAGCAGCTGCAGAGCTTTTGAGCGCTATGAAAGCTGAAGGCATCTATTTAGCAGACCCAGAACACTGGATTGGTTCTGTCCCACTGAGCACCGATGCACCAGTAATTAATCCAGATGTGGAAGTTGTTGTTTCACCAAGTGGAGCTGAATCTTTTGTCGAATGCGGAGTTAAGTGGTTTCTGCAAAACAACGGTGGCAATGATGGCGACAGCACTGCGCAAGTTTTAGGCTCAGCGATTCACGCCTTTGCCGCCAAAATGGTGCAAGAACCTGGAACAACTAAAGAAGATCTCATTGCCAACTTACAAAGTTCCTGGAAACTCATTGATTCAGAATCGGGTTGGGTGAGCGCATCACAGCTTGAAAACGCAGTAACGATGTTAGAAAAATTCGTTGAGTATCATAAAAAGAGTAAGCGAACCGTAGTTGATGCTGAAATGCGTTTTGACATAAAGCTGGGTCGTGCTCGAATTAAAGGAAGCGTTGATCGCCTTGAAGTTGAGGCTGATGGTTCACTATTCATTATTGATTTTAAAACTGGTGGCTCAGCAATTTCACTTAAAGAAGCTAAAGAAAATCTGCAGTTAGCTAGTTATCAAGTGGGAATCGCTGAAGGTGGATTTACTCAGGGCAGCACTAGTGCTGGAGCTGAACTTGTTTATCTAGGTACGGATTCTGCAGGTGCAACCCTTAGACCTCAACATGTTATTGATATTGAAGCAACGAAAGAAAAGCTCAATCAAATTGCCGAAGGTATGGGTGCTTCGCATTTCTTCGCCACAATAAATAAGCGTTGTAAAGGCTGTCCAGTCCGCAAATCATGTCCGGTTCAAAGTGATGGGCGGACGGTGGTTGAGCAGTGACATTTACAAACATGGAGCAAGTAGCGAAATATTCACCTGAAGAGATTATTGCCAAGCTACAAGCCCACCCAAAATTTGGCGCGTCCATTAAACCCGTCACTCAATATCAATCTGAAATTATCAGTAGTCCCTTAGAGCCTTCGGTTGTTATCGCAGGTGCAGGTTCAGGTAAAACTGAAACTATGTCCAACCGGGTGTTGTATTTAGTTGCAAATGGTTTTGTCACTCCAGATCAAATCCTTGGTCTCACTTTCACGCGCAAAGCAGCAGGGGAGTTATCGGTACGTATCCGAAAGCGTTTGCGGCAATTAGCCGCACTTCCTGATTTCAAGCACATTACTTCTACGTCTGCTTCAGTCACCACCTATCACTCTTACGCGGGCAAACTGTTAAGTGAACACGCAATACGTTATGGAATTGATGCCGATGCTGAACCTTTGGGTGAGGCTGCTATCTGGCAGATTGCATCAGATGTTGTGCGTAACTGGTCTGATGATTCATACCGCAATCAAAGCGCGGTGAGCACAGTCATTAAAGATTTATTGGGACTTTCTAAGTTAATGCTTGAGCATCAAGTAAAGGCCGAAGATATCGAGCGAATAGGAAATGAAGTTTTAGCAGAATTAGCTCCACTTCAAGGTGCGAGCAATGGAGACGTCCGCGATGTAGCAAAAGCTATGCGCCAAAGAAATTCACTTCTTCCCATGGTTGAAGCTTTTATGGATCGACGTAAAGCAGCTGGTGAGTTTTCCTTTGATGATCAAATGTCATTAGCTGCAGATATCGCACAGAACTTTGAAGATGTAGGAGTACTAGAGCGTGGAAAATATAAAGTTGTCTTGCTCGATGAATATCAAGATACGTCGCAATCACAGGTGCGCATGCTCTCTTCACTCTATGGCGATGCTCATCCGGTAATGGCTGTGGGAGACCCATCCCAAGCTATTTATACCTGGCGCGGAGCATCGGCCGGCACCATGGCATCTTTCGCAAAGTATTTCCCAAAGGGTCCAGAACAATCAGGTAAAGCACAGTTCTCGTTGCCAACAACATTTCGCAATGAAGAAATGATTTTGACGGTTGCAAACCGGATCAGTGACGAAATTAAATCAGCGGGAGGTCAGCAAGTTGTTGAACTCCAAGCACGTCCAAATGCGGGTATAGGTGAAGTTGCCTATGGAATATTTGAAACAATTGATGCAGAAGCTCAGGCTATTAGCGAATACGTCGAGAAAAACTGGGCGCCAAATACAGGCAAAACCTGCGCTGTTCTTGTTCGTAAACGAAGTCAGATAACGGCCATTGAAGGTGCGTTGCATGCCGCGGGAATTTCAGTTGAAGTTATTGGAATCGGTGGATTAATTCACGTTCCGGAAGTAGCTGATGTTGTAACAATTCTCAAAATCATTACTGACCCAGATGCGGGATCTGCTGTAATGCGTCATTTAACTGGACCACGAATTAATCTGGGCCCACGCGATATTGCAGCGCTCGGCAGTTTCTCGCGTGATCGCGCTAAGGCATTACATGCTGACTCAAAAACATTTATCAAGAAAATTGCTGCAGGCAACCCAGAACAATTAGAGGCCGACGATCAATTCGCTGGATCAATCATTGATGCTTTAGATGAGATTGCGGATGCTAAGAAATTTGGATTCAGCGATATCGGATATCAGCGCCTTGTGCGATTTGCCAGTGACTTGCGGCGATTGCGTGCCCGTGCAGGCGGACAAATTACTGATTTGATAAGCGAAATCGAAAACTACTTAACCCTTGAAAGTGAAATAACTCTGCGCGATGGAAATCAAACTGGTCGCAGACATTTAGATCGCTTCCTTGATGAAGCGGCAAAGTTCGAGCGCACAGGCGGAACCGTGTCAGCTTTCTTAATATGGCTAGATATTGCAGCCGACGCTGAAGGTGGATTAAAAGCAGGTGCCCCCGAAATTCGCAGCGATGTTGTGCAAATTTTGACGATACATATGGCCAAGGGCGCCGAATGGGATGTAGTCGTTGTACCCGGTTTAGCTGAAGGAACATTTCCTGGAAACAATACGGGCGACTCAGATAATTGGCTTAAGAATGAAAAGCATGTGCCATTTGAATTACGAGGTGATGCACACGAACTTCCACATTTCTCGCTTCATGGCGTAACTAAAAATAGTGAAGCATCCAAAGTAATTGAGGCATTTGGTAAAGCCTGCACCAACAACATCAAGATGCGCGAAGAGATGCGCCTTGCATACGTTGCAGTTACTCGCGCAAAGTCGCATCTGCTTTGCACTACTTCTTGGTGGCGAGATGGAACACGAGCCGTTGCACCGAGTGAGATCTTTAACTTAATTGCGGGTGCAGCAAGTGGCCTAGGTGGCTTGTTAGTCAGCGATGTTGCAGCGCCAGAAGATGGTGCCGAAAACCCAACGATTGAAAATCCAATTAGCGCACAGTGGCCCCGTGATCCATTGGGTAATCGCCGTGGCGCATTTGATGCTGCAATTGAATTGGTGAAAACTGCGCCTGTGCATTCACTTCAACAATCTCAATCTGCTGAAATCAACTCATGGATTGAAGATGCTCAAGCTCTGATTAATGAACAGCGCAAAGCCAAAAATGAAACTGTTTCAGTTTCACTACCTCCACGTCTTTCAACTTCCACTCTTGTTGCATTGCACAAAGATCCACAAGAACTCGCACTCAATATCAGGCGCCCTATGCCACGTGGTCAAGATCAGTATTCACGTCGCGGAACCGCTTTCCACTTATGGGTTGAACGTCAATTCACAGATGCAGCCACTTTATTTGGTGATGAGTACTTAGATTATTTAGATCCGCTCGAAGAAGATTCGAAGCTAGAAGATCTTAAGAAAACCTGGCTAGCAAGCGAATACGCCAATCGAACACCGGCCCGAGTTGAAGTTCCCTTTGAAACGACTATTGGTGGAATCTTGGTGCGAGGTCGCATCGACGCTGTTTATGCAACGGCCGATGGCTATGAAGTAGTTGACTGGAAAACTGGTTCAACAAAGCTTGACGCATCAGCGGCAGTGCAGTTAGCGATGTACCGATTAGCTTGGGCCAAACTTTCTGGAACTGATATCTCCAAGATAAGCGCAGCATTTCACTATGTTCCAACGTCAGTTACTGACCGCCCAGCAGATTTGCTGGATGAAGCCGCATTGATTGCCTTGATTACTGACGCCAGCAAAGAATCTGCGTGAACATGAAAGTTGCAATTCTTATCGCCTCAATGGTCAGTTGGGGGATTTCTAACCCACTTGCCGATTTAGCCATTACTCAGTTCTCACCGCTTTTGCTTGCTCTTATTGAATGCAGTGTTGGCTTTCTCTTCCTTCTACTAGTAACAGCTATACGTCGTGTTAAGCCGCAAGTCCCTTGGCGCATAGTTATTTTCATCGGAATTATGCAACCTGGTCTTGGATGGCTACTAGGTAACATGGGTTACACAAATGAAACAGCAAGCACTGGAGTTTTGATTCTTACCGGTGAAACACTATTTACTGTCTGTATCGGTGTTTTCTGGTTAGGCGATCGTCTCACTACAAAACAATGGATCTACTTCTTACTTGGAATGTCAGGTGTAGTTGTCGCCAGTGCCACCGGCGCACACTTGGATGCAACTTCTACCTCCATCTACTTTGTTTTATCAGCCGCACTCTTCGGCGTGTATGCCAATATTTTGCGCAAGTACCTTTCAGAATATTCATCCGTGGACCTAGTAATTGGACAAACCTTTGTATCTGTTGTTTTTCTTGGCATGTTTTATCTATTTTCAGGGCAAAGCGTGCCAACAAATGTCCACACGCATATCTGGGTATCGGCAGCTCTCTCTGGCGTATTCGGCGTAGGCCTACCCTTTGTGGCTTTTAACTACGCATTACAAAATTTACCCGCCCGTATTACTGGGCCATCACTCAACATCATTCCAATAGTAGGGATAGCAGCCAGTATTGCGTTGGGTCGGGGTGCGCCAACTATTGCCCAGCTAATCGGAGGACTTATCGTTATTGCTTCGATTGCACTTCTTGCACAAAAAGAAAAAGCTTCCCCTTAGCTCTCAACTTCAATTACTAAAGGCACGTGATCACTCATACCCGAATGTGGATATTCAATATGGTGAACATCTTTAGCTGTTAAGTTCTGTGAAAGAAAATAGTCAATTTGCACCTTTGGATACCAACTTGGAAAAGTACGCATTGTTGCAAGAGATTTCCATTTAAATCCGCGGGCAAAAATGGCAAAAGGAATGTTGAGATCGCCCATGATTAAAATCTTAGACTTATCGCTTACGCCTAATGTATTTGCCCAGCGTTTAATTTTGATGAGCTGAGCAAGTGAGAACCCTGGTACAAAAGATAAATGCGTATTTACAATCAACCAGCCATTATCTAATTTGGCAGCTAGCGCACTTCGTGGATGATCGCGCACATAAAAACGTTTCAGCTTTCCATCAACTGGAAATGCCATTAGTACGCCAACAGGGGAGCCCTTCAAATCTAATCGGTGCCATGCTTGAACGGGAATCTTTGAAACCATTCCGATTCCATAAGCAGGGGGTGCAACTTCACTTGTATTGGTAATTAACTTGTCATCGGAGTCATTGGGATTTCGCCAATCATCATCGGGTGAACCCATGAGCGATGGAGCAAATGCCCAATCGCGTGCACCCATGATCGATGCAACAGTGCCGGTTTGATTGTGCTTGCCTGAACGATCGAGAAGATAGTCCACTTCTTGCAGGCCTATAACATCACTGGCCAGCTGACCTAGGGCCGCGGTCAGCAATGCATCTTTATCGGCCTCTTTGTCAGGCGGCATTGGTTCCCCGTGCAGCAGATTCCAGGATGTTATGCGCATGGGGCGATGCTAGTAGCGTTCACCCCTATGAGCGCGCGCAATCAATCCCTATCTCCGATAAATCGCGCCAGCGATCTGCGAATTGATGCAAAGGCGCTAGATCAACTCTGGGAAAAAGCCTTAATCATTCAAATCATTGATGGTCGAATCGCTGCAACCGAAGATGCTCTAATTTTCTGTGATGCGGCAACAGTTGCTGCACAGCAAGAATCTTTTGAAGCAGGAGAACGCTTTTTCTTAGGATTGGGCCGAGATAACAACACTCCATATTTTGCGTGGCGAACTTCTTGGATTAATGAACCCATAATAGAAGATGAAAAATATGAAGGTTTTGCAACTCTACGCGAACTTGGTAGCAACCTTGATGAAATTGAGATTTCACTTGCCATGCATGCTGTGGGTTTGGCAAACTGGCATGCAACACATCCACATTGCGCACGATGCGGCGCAGCAACTGTCAGTGATTTAGGCGGCTCAGTTCGAGTCTGTGTTGAAGATTCAACCCAACACCACCCCCGCACAGATCCTGCAGTAATTGTTTTGGTAAAAGATTCTGCAGACCGAATTCTTCTTGGGCACCAACCTGTATGGCCCGAAAAACGTTTTTCAACTTTTGCGGGCTTTGTCGAACCAGGTGAATCTTTTGAAGAGTGTGTATCGCGCGAAGTTTTTGAAGAAGCTGGCGTGTATTGCAATGATATTAATTATCTGCGTTCACAAGCTTGGCCATTTCCTGCATCAATCATGATTGCTTTTGAAGCTATTACAGATCATCCAGAAAATGCTCGCCCTGATGGTCAAGAAATCACTGAGGTACGTTGGTTTACTCGCGAGGAAATGAAAAAAGCTGTAGCAACCGATGATATTTTATTGCCACCTTCAATTTCAGTTGCGCGTAAAATGATTACAGCCTGGTATGTTGCAAAAAATGGATACGCAGTTGCTGATCTCACCGGTGGGGAATCGTGGCGCTAAGTGTCAGATCTTCGCGCTGAGGAGATTTTAGAATCTCTCGATAACGAACAACGAGCTGTAGCACTTGCTACACGTGGCCCAGTTTGTGTGATTGCAGGCGCTGGAACTGGAAAAACTCGCGCAATCACCCACCGTATTGCTTATGCTGCAGCAATTAATGTGATGGATCCACACAAAGTTTTAGCTCTGACATTTACTGCGCGCGCTGCAGGCGAAATGCGTATGCGCCTTCGATCCCTTGGAGTTCCTTCCGTTGCGGCTCGCACGGTTCATGCTGCTGCGCTTAAGCAGTTAACCTTTTTTTGGCCTCAGGTATTTGGTGGGCGAACTCCTGATCTGATTACTTCGAAAACCGCCTTTATTACTGAAGCAATCAAGCGTGCAGAGTTAACGGGGGAGCTATCAATTACTTCGCGTGATTTGATGCGAGATATTGCCTCAGAGATTGAATGGTCAAAGGTCAGTGAAGTTGCACCGATTGATTATTTATCTGAACTTGGAAAACGCAGCGTTAAGCCACGAATTAACCCCGAACAAATGGCCAAGGTTTACACCGCTTATGAATCAGTCAAGCATCAAGAGCGAGCCATGGATTTTGAAGATGTATTGCTATTAACCACGGCCATGATCGAACAAGAGCGCGAAGTTCGCGAGCGTGTGCACGATCAATACCGATTTTTTACTGTTGATGAATATCAGGATATTTCCCCGCTACAACAACGTTTGATTAATGCCTGGCTAGGTTCACGCCAAGAGATTTGTGTTGTTGGCGATCCAGCACAAACAATTTATTCATTTGCTGGTGCTACGCCAGTTTTCCTTAACTCTTTCACGCAACGTTTTCCAGAGGCCGAAGTTGTCCGTCTTACAACTGGGTATCGGTCAACTCCTGAAATTACCTTTATGGCTAACTCTGTATTGCGTAAGGCTCAGATGGGCCAAGAGTTGGTTGCACTGAATGATCATGGCGAAAAGCCATCAGTTGATGCTTACAGCGATGAAACATCCGAAATTGCCGGAATAATTTCCGCAATTACTCAGCTAATTTCTCAAGGCACTCCACCACAGGAAATTGCAGTTCTAGCGCGTACTAATAGCCAACTTAATTCTGTAGAGCGCGCTATGAACACAGCCAAAGTTCCTTATCAATTGCGTAATAGCGAACGTTTTTTTGATCGCCCAGACGTCCGTGAATTCCTTAAACTAGTGCGCAACGCTTCTGTTATTCCCATGGAAGGCGTTTCATGGCTAGATGAATTGCGCACGCTGGCACAACCATTTTTAACTGGAGCTCATATAGATGGAATAGCAGCGCTGATGCATTTAGCCCGCGAACTTGATGCTGATAATGGATTTACTCCAAAGAATTTGCGTACTTATTTGCGTGAACTAGAAGTTCGCGTACAACAAAATAATCCACCAACAATGCCTGTAACTACCCTGGCAACTTTGCATGCAGCAAAAGGACTTGAATGGGAACGTGTATTTTTGATTGGAGTCAGCGAAGGCTTATTGCCACTTGAAAATAATTCAACAACTGGAGATCAAGCATCCATCGATGAAGAGCGCCGTTTATTCTACGTTGGAATTACGCGAGCTAAAGTGGATCTGCATATGAGCTATCGCGGCAAGCCCTCACGATTTTTGACTGAAGCAGGTCTTGTCTAATTAATTGAATTATTCAGGAAAATGGCATGCAACTTGAGTCTTACCAATTTGTAATAGAGCAGGTGGCTGAGTTGCACAGATTTCGGCGGCTTTCCAACATCGGGTTCTAAATCGGCAACCAGAGGGTGGATTGATTGGATTTGGAACATCACCTGTCAGTCGAATTCGCTCTCGCGCACCAATCGCATCAGGATCTGCTTCAGGAACAGCGGAGAGTAGAGCTTTTGTGTATGGATGTTTTGGAGTGGCATATAAAGTATCTCGATCTGCAATTTCGACAATATTTCCTAGGTACATCACGGCCACACGTTGGGCAAAATGTCGCACAACAGCCAAATCGTGGGCGATGAATACGAAAGTAAGACCAAAATCTTTTTGAAGGTCTTTCATTAAATTAATTATTTGTGCCTGAATAGAAACATCCAGCGCACTTACAGGCTCATCGGCAACAATTAATTTAGGTCGTAAAGCCAAAGCTCGGGCGATGCCTATACGTTGACGTTGCCCACCAGAAAATTCATGTGGATAGCGGTTGTAGTGCTCGGGGTTTAAACCAACAATTTCAAGTATTTCTTGTACGCGCTTCTTAACTCCACCTTCGGGCGTAACCTTATTAATCTTAAACGGAGTTGAAACAATAGTTCCTACTGTATGACGAGGGTTTAGGGATGCATAAGGATCCTGAAAAATCATTTGCAACTGTGTTCTAATCGGCCTCATCTGTGTATTAGAAAAATGCGAGATATCTTGACCTTCAAAAGTAACAGTCCCTGCAGTTGGTTCTAATAAACGTGTTATTAATCGACCAGTAGTTGACTTGCCACATCCAGATTCACCGACAAGACCAAGTGCCTCACCAGCTGCAACTTCAAAATTAACACCATCGACAGCTTGAACCACATCGCGCTTACCAATCAACCCCTCGCGGCCCCCAGGAAAGTGTTTGGTTAGCCCTTGAACACTCAGAATTGGATTATTTATAGATGTCATAGTTGTGGCTTAACCTGATTGGCGAATATATCTTCGCGCACCTTTGCACTCATATGGCAACGCACAGAGTGATGCTTACCTTCTGAAACAGGAATTAGTTCTGGAATGATGCTTGCGCAGGCAGCCCCTACATTGTCTACATATGTGCAACGGGGGTGGAACGCACATCCCGATGGTACGGAAATTAAACTTGGCGGTGCACCTTGAATTGCGGTCAAGGCAAGGCTTGGATCACCAGTCAAGCGGGGGATAGATGTTAAGAGGCCCCACGCATATGGGTGCTGAGGAACTTGCAAAACATCTCTGACAGTTCCATATTCAATTTGTTTACCGGCATACATCAACAAAATATCATCTGCGGTCTCGGCGACAACACCAAGATCGTGTGTAATCAAGATTATTGCTGTACCAAATTCCTTTTGCAGATCACGCAATAATTCAAGAATTTGTGCTTGGACAGTTACATCAAGAGCTGTTGTGGGCTCATCGGCAATAAGCAACGAAGGATTGCAAGACAGAGCCATTGCAATCATGGCCCTTTGGCGCATTCCGCCAGAAAATTGGTGTGGATAATCATTAACTCGCTTATGCGGTTCTGGTATCCCAACACGATCAAGCATTTCTACTGCGCGTGCTGCTGCCATTTTTTTAGATACGTCGTTGTGAACAAGGTAAGCCTCAGCGATTTGGTGACCAACTGTGTAATAAGGATGTAGCGCAGCCAGTGCATCTTGAAAAATCATTGACATCGCTTTACCACGCAACTTACGGACTTCTGCTTCTGAAGCGGCAATGATTTCATTGCCATCTACCCAGATCTCACCTGATACTTGTGCCTTAGAGCCTTTTTGTAAACCAAGAATTGCCAGGCTGGTAACAGATTTTCCAGAACCTGACTCACCTACTATGCCTAAAGTTTTTCCTTTTTCTACTGAAAATGAAAGTGAGTCAACTGCTTGTACGATTCCATCTTCTGTTGGAAATGCAACTGAAAGATTCTTTACTTCAAGAAACGCGCTCATGTGAGTCGAACCTTTGGATCAAGTGCGGAGTAAAGTAAATCAACAATGATGTTGGCGGTAATGATAAAAAATGCTGCAAACAATACCGTTCCTGTTACAACGGGCAGGTCTAAATTAGTTACAGCTTCAGTTGATAGCTTTCCCAATCCAGGAATATTAAAAACGTACTCAGTGATTACAGCACCACCCAGAAGTGAGCCTAGGTCTAATCCAAAGACAGTAACTATTGGAGTCATGGCAGCACGTAAAACATGCTTCAAATTTATATCCCGGGAGCTCAAACCTTTGGCGCGCGCAGTGCGTACAAAATCTTCGCCCATTGTTTCGATCATTCCCGAACGAGTGAGCCGAGAATAAATCGCTGAAAGCAAGAAAGCTAAAGTGACCCAGGGCAGCACCATTTGCTTAGCCCAATCTAGAGGGTAATCAAAGGGCGAGGTGTAACCAGGCATTGGTAACCAGGCCAATTTATCTACAAAAATAAACTGCAGAATTAATCCAACAAAGTAAATCTGAAGCGAGGCAGCGGCCAAAGCAAAGCCTTGAGAAGTTCTATCAATCCACGTTCCACGACGAAGCGCAGAGACGATTCCGCTTGAAAGACCAATGAGTAGCCAGAGGATTGAGGCACCAATTGCAATAGAAAGAGTTGCCGGCAACCGGTCAACAAGCAGTTGAGTGACTGGCAAATCTGTTTGATATGAATAACCAAGACATGGAGCACCACACTCGCGAGCTGCATCTGTATTTTCCAGATATGTCCGGCCCACAAATATCCCTTTTATAAATCGTCCATATTGAATGGGTAAGGATTGATCAAGTTCAAGCGCGACTTGAATTCGTGCAACTAATTCTGGTGTGCATGATTTTCCACAAGCAAGGCGAGCTGGATCTGAAGGCAGAATATAAAAAATTGCGAAAACTATCGCGGAGACGATTCCAAGCACGAGTGTTCCACTTACTATGCGACGTAATGTGTACTTGAGCATCAATCTCCCTTTCTCTTAGAATTTTTAGAACTTTATCTTAATCAATACTAGTAGTACTTAAGTGGGGATGAATTTGTGTCCATCCCCACTTAAGCGATTACTAATTTAGGTATTTACTTCTTTACGTAAGCACCTAAAACGCTGAGTGTGGAATATCCACCATCAACCTGTAGTCCGCCAACCTTTGAACCAGCCATGTAGTGAGAAGTTTCAAAGTAGACAGATACGTGAGCAGCTTTATCAACGATCAAAGACTGCTCGATGTCACCCAAGATTTTTTCCTGAGCAGCTGTTGCTGATGTGTCAGCCTTTGCAAAGAGCTTCTGTAAGTCAGCGAAATCTCCACGTGACTGATTGCTCTTGGCATCTTCTGGACTCATTGTGCGAGCATCAAATAGCGCATAAACAATTCCTGAAGCCGCAGCCCAGTCGAATGCCCATGATGTCTGAATGATGTCTGGCTCATTTGGTACACCACGCTTTGCAGCAGGTGCATAGAAGTCAGATGAAGGGTACTTGTCCATGATTACAGTGAATCCTGCAGCCTTAAGGCTCTGCTCAAGTGCAGCAGCGCGAAGTGGCTCTACGCCACGATCACGGTATGCAAGACGCAATGTTGTCTTTGGATTTGTAGCCTTCGCAAGGAATGCTTTTGCTTGATCTAGTTGAGCCTCTGGCTTCTTAGAAACATCGCGACCGCAAACATTGAAGTTACGGTAAGCAGCCTTGATTGACTTAGGAATTGTTGAGTTTGCATAAGATCCGGCAGAAGTTCCACCAGCAGCTAGCAAGATTGACTTGAAGTCAACTGCACACTGAATTGCTTTACGCACATTTATATCTTTTACAGTATCAACGTTGATTGCGTAGTAACGGTTGTACGCGCTATCGAAGTTAAATAGGCGATCCTTATACTTAGCAACATTTAGTACCTTTGAAAGGTTTGTAATGATGTTTGTATCAAATGAAACAGATGTCTTTGCATTACCTGAATCTGAAATCAAGCTTTGCTCGATTACGTTTTGATCTGCACCCATGATTACGTGGTACTCATCTGGATAGTTCCAACGCACTGGATCTGTTTTTGGATCCCACTGATCGTTACGAACTAATGAAAGCTCCTTACCGCGTGAGTAAGATTCAATCTTGTACGGACCACTTGAAAGTGGGCGTAGTTCGTAGTTCTGCTTGGTGTCTTTTGCCTTAGGAATAGGTGAAAATGCACCGAAAGTAGTTACGTAAGGGAAATACGGAACTGGGATTGCTAACTTGAAAGTGATTGCATCACCCTTTGAGTTACAAATTACCGTTGGAAGATCTTTCCCTGGCTCTGTGTATGGACCCTTGTAGCTAGTTGGATTATCGATGAAATCCTTGGCATAAGTTGGTCCGCCATCAAGAATGTCGTCGTTGTATGAGCGCATAACGCCATACTTCATATCCGCACAAGTGATTTTCTTTCCATCTTCATACTTAAGGTTGGTGCGAAGCTTGAATGTCCAAGTTTTTCCACCATCTTTAGTTGTACCTAAGTCAGCAGCAACATCTGGAACAAGATCTGTTTTTCCATTGACAGTGCGGTACTGAGTAAGTGTGCGAGTAAATAGACGGTAGAAATCTAGAGTTCCACCAACATAGTTACGAGCTGGATCAAGGTGTTCGAAATCTCCCTGAGCCAAGATAGTTACTGTTCCACCCTTTACAGCGCCTTTAATTGGGGCAACTGGAGTAGCGAACGTTGTCGCTGCAGATGCAGCATTTACCGAAAGCAGCGTTGTAGAAGCTAGTGCAGCTACTCCAACAAGCGCTAAGGCCTTTTTCATGAGACTCATGTGAGTCCTTTCTTATCGATTGGGGGTCTTTTGCGCCCGATAGTCATATGTTCTATCGGGAACTCCGTGGGTCTAACGCATCTCGAACACTGTCGCCGAGAAGATTGAATGCTAAAACTAAAAGGAAAAGTCCAAAACCTGGAATAAATGTATACGTGGGATCAACACTATAAAAAGGTACTGAGGCCAGAAGCATTGCTCCCCAATCCGATGTCGGATCAATTACTCCAGCTCCGAGAAATGTCAGTGCTGCTTCGGCAGTAATCATTGTAGGAATATTGAGAGCAACGGTTACCAAAATTGGCGCCCATAGATTGGGAAGGATCTCTTTAAAAACAAGATGTGTTCGTGTAGCACCAATAGAGCGTGCGGCTTCTACAAATTCTTTTTCACGAATGGATATAACTTGTCCGCGAACAATACGAGCAATATATGGCCACCCAAACATTGAAAGAACAATAATCATGACGGGGATACGTGTTGTATTTCCAGTTGGAACTCCCCAACCTTCTAATACATTTTCAAAAACTGGTGTTACGGCTAATGCAAAGAGAATTGATGGAAACGCCAAGATGATTTCCATGGTGCGCGAGAGCACTAGGTCAATCTTGCCTCCATAAAATCCTGAGATTAAACCGACCAATACTCCAATTACAGTTGCTAAAGCGGTTGCGGATAAAGCAATTGATAACGATGTTCTTGCTCCATATGCAAAGCGCAAAAAAACATCTCGGCCAGTTCGTGGCTCAACTCCGAACCAATGTTCTGAGGAGATTCCACCAAATTTTCCAAGGGGATTTGTACCAAAAGTCGGATCAAGAGTTTCAGGGTGAAACTGATCGGGAGAGGTATGAAGAATCCATGTGAAAATCGGAGCAGTTAAAGCTAGAGTTACAAATATTCCAATAGTAAAAGCTGAAATTTTTGCAGTTCTATCCGTCTTGATTCGCTCCCAAGCCATTCGGGCAGGGGAACGGCCTTCAATAGGTGCACCTACTACCGAGCTGATTTTCTTACTCAATGCGATGGACCTTTCATGGCAAAATCATGGTTGGCGAAGCCAGCAGGGGTGAATACTAATTGATTGCGTCTGCGCTGAATACCCTCCGGTAACCCCCATGTTGCACGCTCAATTAATTCACTTGCACCAGTTACCGCCCATGCTTTACCCTTGCCTTTGATCGTTTTCATGGCGGAAACGATGGTGATTAGAGGGGAAGCGAATATGTCTAACAGCTCATTCGTTCCAGCAAACGCAATGCGTTCTGCTGTAATTCCTTCTGCTCATACAACCAATAAGCCTGCATCTTGGCATACAACAAAGCCTGCGTTCTACGCAGCGTTTTATGCCGGATACGAGGCCACTGGTGGTTCTACTCGATAACATCGAATAAGAACTAGAAGCCAAAGGCCTCGAATCCATAAAGGATTCGGGCCTTTTTTATTTCCCCGATAAATAAACCACAGCAAGACCTAACAGGAAGAAGAGGTGAGAACTATGATCGTTGTATTCATTGAACTACTAGTACCAGGCTGGGCAGATGAA
>WLIQ01000027.1 GCA_009726135.1 Actinomycetota bacterium
ACCAACAGTTAATTCAAAACCTTCGCGCTTCATGATTTCAACAAGAACAGCTAGCTGAAGTTCTCCGCGACCTTGTACTTCCCATGTATCTGGACGTTCAGTATTGAGAACGCGCAATGAAACGTTACCCACAAGTTCTGCATCAAGACGGCCCTTAACTTGGCGTGCGGTAAGAAGCTTGCCGCTCTTGCCAGCAAGTGGAGATGTATTAATACCGATTGTCATAGAAATTGATGGTTCATCAACGATGATTAGTGGCAGCGCATGCGGATCTTCAAGATCTGCAAGGGTTTCTCCCAAAGTAATTGTTTCGATACCAGCAACGGCAATGATGTCACCAGGGTGGGCTTCAAGAGTTGGAACGCGATCAAGGGCTTCGGTAATTAAAAGTTCTGAAATCTTTACGCGCTCTGTAGTTCCATCTGTCTTAATCCATGTAACTGATTGACCCTTTTTAATAACACCTTCGCGGACGCGACATAACGCCAAACGGCCTAGGAACGGTGAAGAGTCAAGGTTTGTAACATGTGCCTGCAAGGGCGCACCTTCGTGATATTCAGGTGCTGGGATTGCGCTAAAGATTGTGTCGAATAAAACATCGAGGTTTTCTTCTTCTGGCATTCCACCATCGGCAGGGCGCTTTAATGATGCGCGACCAGCTTTAGCTGATGCATAGACAACTGGAAATTCAATCTGTTCTTCAGTTGCATCTAGATCTAAGAAGAGTTCGTAGGCTTCATCGACAACTTCGGCGATACGTGAATCGGGACGGTCAACCTTGTTAATCAACAAGATAACTGGCAAATTCTTTTCAAGTGCCTTACGCAAAACGAAACGTGTTTGTGGCAATGGACCTTCTGATGCATCCACTAACAAAATAACACCGTCAACCATTTCTAGTCCACGTTCAACTTCACCACCAAAGTCTGCATGGCCTGGTGTATCAATAATGTTAACGATTTTGTCACCACGCTTAACCGCAGTGTTTTTAGCAAGAATCGTAATTCCCTTTTCGCGCTCTAGATCCATTGAATCCATCATGCGATCCTGGCTATCGTCCTGCTTCTTATAGGCCGCAAAAGCACCTGACTGCCACAACATGGCATCAACCAAAGTTGTTTTACCGTGGTCAACGTGCGCGATGATGGCAACGTTGCGAAGGTTTTCGCGCTTTTTTACAGGCAGGTCTTTAAGATGCTCTTGAGTCTTGGCCACGAAAACTACTTTCCTAAGGAAACCGATGGTTTCTATTGATCAACTAAGCATTACTTGAGGCCAAGTTACCGGCCATCACAGGGGCAATCTTACCTTTTTAGGTTGCATAAGGACTAATCAGCCACTTGGGGCAGGCTTAAATCAAGCCTTTTTCTTGTACCCGGTGGGGCATCTAGGTTTCACAGCCGTAACTTTTTTCGTCAATTTTCCCTTAACACAAGTAATTGTCATCTTCTTTTTCGCTGCCGCTCTTACTTCTGCTTCATGCTTGGCTTTAATCTCTTCTGCTGTAAGTGGCAGCTCAATTCTTACTGCTATGGGTGCTGATGCAAATCCACTGGCAATTACACGCAATGATGACGCACCTATAATTATGTCATTAGAAATTTGAAATTTAATAGTAGAACGTGAATTTGGTGCAATAGAAAATGAACTCATGCCAAAAGTTCTTGCGTAACTTACTTTTCCAGTGGCATCATTTTTAATTTGCACTAACGGATAATTCGTTGGATTTTGGCGCTCATCGCCTTCGAATGAGCCAGTCGTTAGGCCATTAAGTTGTTTACCTGAAAGGCTATAAACTTCGTTTGTCGACAGACTTGTGGGCACGGAAGTAATAATTGGTACCCATGATGAATTTGGTGTTGATTTAGGTGGTGTATAAATAAAGATTCGATTATCTGCTTGAGTATTCCAAAGTACTTGTCCTGTTGGAAGCCCTAACATTTCTCCACCATAAGGACTATAGATACTTCGATTTTTACCTTCTGGCTCGCTAGTTTGAGTTATTGTTTTCCCATCATAAATAAAGAAATGTGAAGGCCCTGTATTTTCTGGAGGAATGGTTCCTGTCATTAAAACATTTCCATTTGGGAGTACAACTGCATTGTTATCAGCTCCTGAATATTTAACTCCATTCACATCTGGAAATTTGGGTCCATCACTCCATTTTCCAGAAGAGCTGTCATACATCGCGGTATTTTGCGATGCACCCACTGCTAATAACAGTCCATTTGGCATAACAATGGCAGGACCCATTTCGGAAATACCTTGTCCATTAAATGCACGAGTTATTGGTACTGAAGTTGTCAACATGGAAGGTGTCGATCCAGCGCTTGTCCAGGATCCGGTTACCGGATTGTAGATTTCAGTACTGCCAGTTGATGGAACTCTTGTATCAACATAAAGCACCTTATCATTTGGCAAAAGAGTAAATCCTGACTCTTCATTTACGCCTTGAAATCCACTTCCAGTTATTGTCCATGTAAGTGTTAAAGGATTTAAAAGTGCTTGAACACTTGGTTTAGTAAAATGATCCTGGTTTCCCAGCATAAATATTCCATTAGCTAATACAACACTTGGTGCATCACCAATATGTCCCCATTCACCGGCTCCACCATTAGGTGGTGCTACAACAGTCCAAGAATCTTCAACAGGATCATAAATAGAAACTAGATTGTCGCAATTCAAACCTCCATTTTTGCATGTTGCGTTGTATTCACCGCCGGCAATAATGACTCTGCCATCCGGTAAAACTGCAGAGGCATAATATGTAGGTTTGTGCTTCGCAGGCATAGTTGCTATTTGTGTCCAAGTTCCTTTTATATAATCACCATAAGTATCTGGAGTCAGAGCCCACCATTTCCCACTGCCTCCATCTTCGGCAAGGATGCGGCCATCAGTCATTAACATCATGACTCCCCAAGTATGATTTGGGACATTATCTAACTCTTGCCAATTAGAGTGATCAAATTGGGGTTGAACAGTTGATTCGTCTGTATAGAAGTCCCAAGTTCCGGGCGTATAGATGTGCCAGCGAATAGTTGAACCGACTGCGATGTCTGCAATTGCCCACGGTTGATAAGGATTGGTTGTTGGGCATTCTGATATCAGCGCCCAACCTTGGGCTGGAATTACATCCTTCCAAGCACTTCCCTCTTTGATTTGCAGATCAGCTGAAACTTTGGCGTGACATCCAAGAGCCTGAAATTTTTGCTCTGATGCATGGGCAACATTTGGAATAATTGTGAGCACCATAAATATAGCAACAGCCCAAACTAGTCTCCGCTTCATGGTCCCATCGTATGGTTGACAACAAGGGATAACAACGGGTTTTAAACTTTATTAATCGTTTTGAGGAAAACCTAAGTTGATTCCACCATGGCTTGGATCTAACCATCGGCTTGTAACAACTTTGCCGCGAGTAAAGAAATGAACACCTTCTGTACCATGAGCATGTGAATCACCAAATAATGAGTTCTTCCATCCACCAAATGAGTAATAGGCCATTGGTACTGGGATTGGAACGTTGATTCCAACCATTCCAACTTCAACTTCATTTTGGAATCTACGTGCAGCTCCGCCATCGTTTGTGAAGATTGCAGTTCCGTTGCCGTATTGATGTGAGTTAACAAGATTAAGGGCTTCATCGTATGTATTCACACGGATGATGCTTAGAACTGGCCCAAAGATTTCATCGGTATAGACCGACATTTTTGCCGTTACGTTATCGAGCAAAGTTGGCCCAAGGAAGAAACCATCACCATCAACTTTGAGATCGCGACCATCAACAACAACTGTTGCACCTTCCTTACTACCGGCTTCAATGTATGAAGCAACTTTATCGCGGTGAACTGCAGTAACTAGTGGGCCCATATCGCTGCCCTTTGTGCCATCTCCAGTAACAATGTTGGCCATGCGAGATTTGATGCGTGCAACAAGTGCATTACCAATTGGTTCAACAGCAACGATTGCAGAAATAGCCATGCAGCGCTCGCCCGCAGAACCAAAGCCGGCGTTAATGGCGGCATCTGCTGCAAGCTCTAGATCTGAATCTGGCAAAACGATCATGTGGTTTTTGGCGCCACCGAGTGCTTGCACGCGCTTGCCTGCTTTTGTACCAGTCTCATAAACATAACGCGCGATTGGTGTTGAACCAACGAATGAGATTGATTTAATTCCTGGGTGAACAAGTAGTGCATCTACAACTTCTTTGTCACCATGAACAACATTGAATACACCATCAGGCAAGCCCGCTTCTTTCCATAACTGCGCCATAAACATTGCAGCCGAAGGGTCTTTTTCTGATGGCTTAACTACAACGGTATTTCCACAAGCAATTGCAACGGGGAAGAACCACATGGGAACCATTGCTGGAAAGTTAAATGGAGAAATAATTGCTACAGGACCAAGGGCTTGGCGGATTGAGTAGACATCAACACCAGTTGAAACTTCCTCTGAAAATCCACCTTTGAGAAGATGCGGAATTCCGCAAGCAAACTCGACAACTTCAAGCCCGCGAGTTACTTCACCAGCGGCATCGCTTAATACTTTTCCATGCTCAGCCGTAATAAGGGCAGCTATCTTTTCTTTGTTTTGTTGCACTAATTCACGAAAAGCAAAAAGTACCTGCGTGCGCTTAGTCAGTGAGCTATGGCGCCACTCAGCAAAAGCTGCAGTTGCGGCGGCTACGGCAGTATCTACTGTTGCTGCGTTACCAAAGGCCACAGACCCAGTTACTTTTCCAGTTGCTGGGTTATAGATATCTCCCATACGTTCTGGTTTTTTCGTATCAAGGGCGCCGTTGATCCAATGCGTAATCTGAGTCATAGGCGCAATCTACTTGAGGCGTTAAGATGGCGCTACCTACTAGTTAAAAGGCTAACTTTCATGACTGCACCAATCAGCGATCCAGCAAAGCAAGCGGCCGTAAGTGCAGCCGACCATAAATACGTATTTCATTCATGGTCTGCCCAAGGTGCGCTTTCACCTATGCCAATCGCAAGTGGTTCCGGATCACGTTTTTGGGACCACGCAGGCAAAGTTTATCTAGATTTTTCTTCACAGCTAGTCTTTACAAATATTGGTCACCAGCATCCAAAAGTTATTAAGGCGATTCAAGATCAAGCCGAAGTTTTAACAACTATTGCTCCACAGCACGCCAATGATGCACGCAATGAAGCTGCGCAACGCATTGTTGAATTAGCTGGAGATAATTTTGCCAAAATTTTCTTTACTAATGCCGGTGCAGATGCAGTTGAAAATGCAATCCGTATGGCACGTATGCATACACATAAGCACAAAGTGCTTTCTACATACCGTTCGTATCACGGCAACACAGGTGCAGCCATAAATGCAACTGGTGATCCACGCCGCTTCCCAAATGAGTTTGCATTTGGCCATGTTCACTTCTGGGGTCCATATCTCTATCGCACGGCCTTTTGGGCAACGAGCGAAGAAGAAGAATGCAAGCGCGCACTAGAGCACCTTGAGCAAACAATTATTTTCGAAGGTCCAAACACAATCGCGGCGATTCTTATCGAATCAGTTCCAGGAACTGCTGGTGTGTTAATGCCACCTAAGGGATACCTTGAAGGAATTCGCGCACTGTGCGATAAATACAAGATTCTGTGGATTGCAGATGAAGTGATGTCAGGTTTTGGTCGCACTGGTAAATGGTTTGCTTACCAACACAGCTCAGTTGTACCGGATCTGATTACTTTTGCTAAGGGTGTTACTTCTGGCTACATCCAACTTGGTGGTGTTGTAATTAGTGAGCCAATATCAAAGACATTTGATGAGAAAGTATTTGCTGGCGGCCTGACTTACATGGGTCATCCATTGGCATGTGCAACTGCAGTTGCAACGATCGATGTTATGAAGGAAGAAAAGATGCTTGAAAACGCCACAATGATTGGTGAAACAATCCTTGGTCCTGGCCTCAAAGAATTAGCTAAGAAGCACAAGGTCATTGGTGATATTCGCGGCGCGGGTGTTTTCTGGGGCGTTGATTTAGTTTCTGATCGTGCAACTCACGAACCACTAGCTCCTTATGGCGCATCAAGTCCTGCGATGAATGAATTAGTGGCAGCCTGCAAGAAAAACGGCTTAATGCCATTTAATAACTTCAACCGTATTCATTTGTGCCCTCCATGCAACGTAAGCGTGGAAGATGCCAAGTTGGGTCTTGAACTCTTAGATAAATCTCTTGGAGAAATAGCGAAGTATTACACCGGCGCTTAACTGCTATTACTTCTGCGCCAATTTACTGATGTGGAAAGTATGAACCCATGTGCCATCAGTATTTTGAACAGACTCAGCCCATCCGCGGGCACCGGCAAACTTTCCCGATCCTCCTATTACAGGTCTAATCGTTTTTTGACCTATAGCTAAAGTTGGCGAAACAATGTTATACAAAGCACTTCCGCCAATGACAATCTGATCAGATTGCGTTCCAATAACAAAAGTTAAATCTGCGATACGCACTTCCATACCGTCTGAAGGTTGATTGCTGCCAGTTACGGTCAAAGTCCCTGTTATGTATCCAGTTGTAGAAGAAGTTAGAGGTAAGTAGAAGGCCAGCACATCTCCCATGCTTGGACCAGGATTACCTAAATCAATTCTTTGGCTGTTAGTTGAATCAACTTTGCCATGCGTAACTTTAATTACTTGACTGAACTCAGTCTTGGTTGAAGTTGTTGCGCCATTGCTCGAGACGGCAATACCTATTAGAAAGATTGCAGCGAAAGTAATTACTAAGGATGCTTTTTTTAATTGTAGGAACTTCATAGTTTTTTCACCGTATTTTCTACTCCGTTTGCACCGATATTTACAACAAGAATTCGAACTGGCTTGCTTCCGAGATTTTGGCCATTGTGATAAGTCCCTATCGCCTCCAAAAGTGCATCACCAGTTTTATAGGTCTTTACTACCCCACCGTCATAACTGACTTGCAAAACTCCACTCAAAATATATCCATACAGTGGGGCGTCATGGCGGTGCCAGCCGGTTTCTTCGCCACTTAGCAACGTAACAATTGCAGAAGAAACCTGCGCAGCTCCAGAGACTGGATATGTCAATGTTTGATTAAGAACTGTTTCCTCAAGCTTTGTCATCAATATTTCAACGCCACTAACCGCTGTTGGAGAAGGGATTGGTCGCGCAGCTTTTGTCCAAACTTTCTTTGCTCCACTTTTCTTGCACTCTAAATATTGACCAGAAATTGTCGTTGAAGCACCAAGTTTTGAGCAGGTTGCTCCGATTTTCGGCGCTGAAATTGCTGTGGGTGTCGAGAGAATTAAAGCCATGCTTATGGCAACAGTAAGTGAAAATGCTCTCCGCATCATGGGCCTAACGTATATGCACTTGCTGGAAAAACCTTGCTATTGCCCGCGACTTACCGAAGCTACATCAAAAACAATTGATTAAACGTTGAACCTAAATTCAACAACATCTCCATCTGCCATCACGTAATCCTTGCCTTCCATGCGCACCTTTCCTTTGGAGCGCGCTTCAGCAACTGAGCCTGCTTCCATAAGATCAGCAAAAGAAACGATCTCAGCTTTAATAAAGCCTTTTTGGAAATCAGTATGAATAACACCTGCAGCAACTGGCGCGGTGTCACCTTTGTGAATAGTCCAGGCACGGACTTCTTTGGGACCGGCAGTTAAATATGTTTGCAAACCTAGAGTTCTAAAACCAACGTGAGCCAATGTTGCTAGGCCAGGTTCCTGCAAACCAATTGATTGTAAAAGCTCTAATGCATCTTCATCGCTGAGTTCGGCGAGCTCTGCTTCTGTTTTGGCATCAAGGAAAATAGCTTCAGCTGGTGAAACTAACTCTTGTAGTTTTTTGCGAAGTTCGCCATCGTTTAATTCGGCAGCATCAACGTTGAAAACATAAAGAAAAGGTTTGGCAGTGAGCAGATGCAGTTCAGCTAAATCTTCTCGGCTAATTGGGCTCTGTGAAAGTGGTCGACCAGATTGCAACCATTCATTAGCCGCCTTTGCCGCTTCTAGCGCTGGTGCTTTTTCCTTTGCAATACGAACTTCTTTTTCAAGCCGTGGAATTGCTTTTTCAATAGTTTGCAAGTCAGCTAGCGCTAATTCGGTATTAATAGTTTCGATATCACTCGCTGGATCAATTCGGCCATCGACGTGAACAACATCGCCATCGTTAAATACTCGAATAACTTGGCATATTGCATCGGTTTCGCGGATATTGGCCAAAAACTTATTGCCAAGACCAGCACCTTCTGATGCACCTTTAACGATTCCAGCGATATCTACGAAAGATAGAGCAGCTGGAAGAAGTTTTTGTGAGCCATAGATTGTTGCCAGCTTTGCCAAGCGATCATCTGGCACACCAACAACACCGACGTTGGGTTCGATGGTGGCAAAGGGATAGTTGGCAGCAAGAACGTTGTTTTTAGTCAGGGCGTTGAAAAGGGTGGATTTACCCACATTTGGCAGACCGACAATTCCGATGGACAGGCTCATAGTGGGTAGAGCCTACGCGGGATTGTCAGTGCCAACTGCCACGATAGGCCCATGCCCGCCTACCTAGTAATCCTTGTCATAGGCCTGATGGCCGGAGGCGCAATTGGATATCTCATTGCGCGCCTTAAATCTGCATCATCAGTTGCCGATCGCGCACTTCTTGATGATTACAAATCACAGTTAGTCGCAGAACGCAGCAAAACAGAGTCGACTGTTAAGTTAAATGCTGAACTTGTTGCAATGAAAGATTCTGTAGAAAAACTTTCGACACAAGCCAATGAAGCAAATCGCATTCGTACTGAAGCTGAAGCCAAGTTAAATACAACTATTCTAGAGATGCGCAGAGCGTCGGAATCAATCTTTGATGAAACTAAGAAAATTGCTGGTGCTCTTACAAACTCACAAGTACGTGGAAAATTTGGCGAAGCACAGTTAGAGCTTTTGCTACAAGGCGCCGGTCTTCGAGAAGATCATGAATATTTCCGCCAGAAATCAACCACTGACTCAGATTCATCGGGAATTCCAGATATCACAGTAAAAATGCCAGGTGGTAGTCACATTTTTATCGATTCAAAGTTTCCTTTTGATCGCTTCCTAGAAGCTTTTGATCCAGCAAATGAATCTGACCGTGACGAGTTCTTGCTGGCACACACTAAAGATTTACTCAAGCACATCGAAGCTTTAGCAAAGCGCGGATATCACAAATCGCAAGGATCGCCAGATTTTGTTGTTCTCTTTGTTCCATTTGAGACTTTGTTGTCTGAAGCCTTGCGTTTGGATCCCAATCTGCTCGAGAAAGCTTTTAAAGTTGGTGTGACCGTAGCAACGCCAACATCAATGATGGCGCTATTGCGCACCATCGGCTATATCTTTACACGCAATAAGTTAGCTGAGAATGCCGACGAAATTCAAAAGGTGGCAAGTACATTCCTTAAAAACATCACACTTCTCCACACTAAAATTGTGGCAGTTGGTAAAGCCATATCCTCAACATCAAAGGCTTATGAAGATCTCGTACCAACCGCTGAAAAGACTGTCCTAAGTCCAGCACGACGTATCCATAACTTGGGAGTTAGCGGCGATAAAGATAAACTTGCAATTGAATATCCAGAAGCGCCAGCCTCAGTTCGTGAACTAAAAAACGACGAACTGGGCGATGATGACTTTATTGATGCAGAAGAGATAACAGATGGAGAAAAGTAAATGAGTACCGCAACAAAACTGCAGATCCAGGGGCCTGGTCTTAAAAAAGAAGGCGTCGTTGTGCTGCAAACTCTGTTCATTGGTTTATTTACTTTTATCGAACTCTGGTTACGCAGTGGTGTTGGCATTCTTACGGGCGTCATGATTCTGGGTGCTTTCTATGGCGGACTGCGCCTTGGTCGCCCGGGAACAACATATGTCAGCGTTGTTACCCCACCTTTAGCATTTGCTGTTCAATCGTTTTTTTGGCTCTTGGTATTTGATGGCTTTAGGCCATCACGTGTTGGAATAGATTTCATTGCAGCACTTGCAAGCCAAGCTCCATTTTTAATTGTCGGTGCGGTCTATGGCTGGTTTGTTTATCTCAATGCAAAAGCAAAAAATAAGCCCTCTAAAGCACGTAGGTCTTAAATACCTGCAGCTTTCATATCTTTGCGAAGCTCTGGTGGTAAGGCAAAAAGAAGTGATTCTTCAGTAGCAGTAATAGTTTCAACATCAATATAGCCATGCTCTGCCAAAGTTTTTAAGACATCAGTTACTAAAA
The DNA here is from genome assembly GCA_009726135.1 of Actinomycetota bacterium. Lineage (GTDB taxonomy): Bacteria > Actinomycetota > Actinomycetes > Nanopelagicales > Nanopelagicaceae > Planktophila. The sequence continues at coordinate 10,240 of WLIQ01000027.1, forward strand.
TCTCTGGTACCGAAGCCCCACTTGTTAACCCAATAGTTTCAACACCGTTAAACCAATGTTCTTGAATCTCTTCGGCATAATCAATTAAATGTGAAACCTTTGCACCATATTCCAGGGCAACTTCGGCTAAGCGCACAGAGTTAGAAGAGTTCTGAGATCCGACAACAATTACCAAATCTGCTTGCGGTGCAATAGTTTTAATTGCTTCTTGGCGATTTTGTGTGGCATAGCAAATATCATCACTAGGCGGATCTTGGATATCCGGAAAACGTTCCTTTAAAATTGCAACGGCTTCCAGGGTTTCATCCACGCTTAACGTAGTTTGAGATAGCCAGACCAATTTCTTCCCAGGAGTTGGTTGAATCGTGCGAGCTCCATCAAGGCCGTCAACAGTTTTTACTTGTCCAACGGCTTCACCGGCTGTACCTTCAACTTCTTCGTGGCCATGGTGACCAATTAATAAAATCTCGGCATCTTCAGAAGCAAAACGCCTAGCTTCCATGTGAACTTTAGTTACTAGCGGACATGTTGCATCAATCGTTTTTAAATTGCGGGCCGCGGCTTGCTCATGAACTAGGGGCGCAACACCGTGAGCTGAGAAAACTACAGTTTTACCCTCTGGTACTTCATCGGTCTCATCAACAAAGATCGCCCCTTTTGCTTCCAGGCTAGCGACTACGTGAATGTTGTGGACGATCTGTTTGCGCACATAAACCGGAGCGCCATATAGCGCCAACGCCTTTTCAACGGTGACAACTGCGCGGTCAACGCCAGCGCAATATCCGCGGGGCGCAGCAAGCAGAACTCTCTTAGCCATGATGGGAGTCTATTAGGCTCGCCCCATGTTCGAAACTTCAAGTGAATCCCCCGCTACGGTAAAGGTCGTCACCGAAGCGATTAAAGAATATGTGGATCGCTTAGGCCCTATTTGGGTTGAAGGTGAAATCTCTGAACTCAACGAACGCAGCGGAATGATGGCATTTATTCGCCTGCGCGATCCCAGCGTTGATATGTCTTTATCCGTCATGTGTCACAAATCTGTTATCGCCGCAATTGGCCCACTTCCAGCCAATGCCCGTGTAGTTATGTATGCAAAGCCTTCTTGGTATACAAAAAATGGTTCATTAACTTTATCGGCTCGTGAAATCCGCCAAGTAGGTGTTGGCGAATTACTGGCACGCCTTGAAGCGTTAAAGACGCTATTGGCATCGGAAGGTTTATTTGATTCAGAACGTAAAGTAGGTTTGCCGTTATTACCAAAGAAAATTGGTCTCATATGCGGACGAAATACTGATGCCGAAAAAGATGTCGTAGAAAATGCAAAGCGTCGCTGGCCATCTGTTGAATTTGAGATTCGCGAAGTTACTGTTCAAGGAGCTGCCGCGGTGTCAGAAGTTTCTGCTGCACTTCGCGAATTAGAAGCGGATAAAGATGTAGAAGTCATCATCATTACTCGTGGTGGTGGATCCTTTGAAGACCTATTGCCTTTTAGTGATGAATCTCTGGTTCGTCTTGCAGCATCATGTAACACCCCAATCGTCAGCGCTATTGGCCATGAAAAGGATTCACCGCTTTTAGATTTGGTGGCAGATTTTCGTGCATCGACACCTACGGATGCTGCCAAGCGAGTAGTACCTGATATTTCTGAGGAAATTGAAATGATTTCAAAACTGCAAGATCGCGCCCGCCGAACCTTGATGAGTCGAATTGATTTAGAGACCACCCTCATAAAAAATCTGCGCGATCGCCCGGTAATGAAAGACCCTCACGTGATTTTTACTTCCCGAGCAGAAATCATTGTGGCGCTGAAAGATCGTGCCCATAGATCATTTGCTGGCCACGTTAAATTAGCTAAAGAAGAGTTAGTACAAATCAAAGCCCGAGTACGAGCTTTATCACCGCAAGCCACATTAGATCGTGGTTACTCAGTAGTTCAATTAGCCAATGGTGCAATTGCCCGTGATGCAACCAAGTTAAAGGCCGGTGAAGTACTGCGGTTACGCCTTGCAAAGGGCGAGACCAATGCCACAGTGACGCCGCAGAACACGAAGGAGTAGATTTAGCCCATGAGTGAAAAGAAGATTTCTTACGAGGCTGCCCGAGATGAGTTAGCCGAAGTAGTTGAATCCCTTGAAGATGGCAGCGCCACACTTGAAGAATCACTCAAGCTCTGGGAGCGCGGTGAAGAGTTAGCCAAGATTTGTCAGGAATGGCTTGATGGCGCGAAGAAGAAGTTAGATTCTGCGAAGCCGGCAGCAAAGTAAACAAAAATGTCACCAGTTTTTTCATACTCTGAGCTTCTACCTCTTGGCAAAGACGAAACGAAATATCGTCTTGTTAGCAAAGAGGGAGTCAGTGTTGTAAAACTTGGTGACAAAGAGTTTTTACAAGTTGAACCAGAGGCTTTATCCCTGTTAACAGCAGAGGCTATTCACGATATTTCACATTACCTGCGCCCTGATCATTTGCAGCAGTTAGCTAACATCATTAAAGATCCAGAGGCCTCACCAAACGATCGTTTTGTTGCAACCGATCTTTTAAAAAATGCCAATATTTCAGCCGGTGGAATTTTGCCAATGTGCCAAGACACTGGAACTGCCTTAGTTATGGCTAAGAAGGGCCAGTTTGTTTTAACAACAACTAAAGATGAAGTTGCGATTTCTCAAGGCATTTACAATGCATATACACAATTGAATCTGCGTTATTCGCAGATGGCTCCAGTTACGACCTGGGAAGAAAAAAACACTGGCAATAACTTGCCAGCACAAATCGAAATCTATGCCGATAGTGATCATGCCGACGAATACAACTTCTTATTCATCGCCAAAGGCGGTGGAAGTGCAAACAAATCATTTTTATATCAAGAGACTAAGGCCGTACTCAATCCCACAGCCTTCATGTCTTGGTTGGATGAAAAACTTCGCTCTATCGGTACTGCTGCCTGTCCTCCGTATCATTTAGCAATTGTCATTGGCGGAACGAGTGCTGAGCACACCGTTAAAACCGCTAAGTTAGCTAGTACTAAGTATTTAGATTCACTGCCAACTAGCGGTGATGCAGTAACTGGCCATGGCTTTAGAGACCTTGAATTGGAAAAGCAGGTTCTTGAATTAACTAGAACCCTTGGAATTGGCGCTCAGTTTGGTGGCAAGTATTTCTGCCACGATGTGCGCGTTGTTCGCCTGCCCCGCCATGGAGCATCTCTACCTATTGCAATTGCAGTTTCTTGTTCAGCCGATCGCCAAGCTAAAGCCAAGATCACTAAAGACGGCATTTTCCTTGAAGAGTTAGAGCGCGATCCTGCCCATTTCTTGCCGGAAACTACTGATGAGCACTTAAACGATGATGTAGTTGCAATTGATTTAAACCAATCCATGGAAAAAATCCGTGAACAGCTTTCTAAATACCCAGTTAAGACCAGACTTTCTTTGACTGGCACACTAGTTGTGGCGCGCGATTTAGCCCATGCCAAGATTAAAGCGGCTATGGATGCAGGAGCACCTATGCCTGAGTATCTAAAGAAATATGCGGTGTATTACGCAGGTCCTGCAAAGACGCCAGTTGGTTATGCATCAGGATCATTTGGCCCTACAACTGCCGGTCGCATGGATTCCTATGTTGAGCATTTCCAATCCAAAAGTGGATCACTTGTCATGTTGGCAAAGGGCAATCGTTCACAATCAGTAACTGATGCATGTAAATCTCATGGCGGATTTTATTTAGGTTCTATTGGTGGGCCAGCTGCCCGACTTGCTCAAGACTGCATTAAGAAAGTAGAAGTTTTAGATTTTGAAGAACTAGGTATGGAAGCAGTCTTTAAAATAGATGTTGTTGGTTTCCCAGCATTCATCGTGGTGGACGATAAAGGAAATGATTTTTTTGCCTCTACGTCAAAGCCTTTAACTATTGGCCAAAAACCTTAGTAGGCCACTGACCTAGTAGTAATTGGCCCGCTTAAAGTGTGACCATGCTTTGCATGGAGTGTCATAGCGCATGGTGATGTAGCGAATTCCCCAGCGAATCTGCGTAACTGGATTAGTACGCCAATCAGTTCCAACCACACTCATCTTTTCTGCTGGTAGTGCTTGGGCAATTCCATGAGCGCCAGAGCGATAGTTGTGAGCCTTGTAGTTCCAGTGGCTCTCCCTAGTCCAGAGCGAGTTCAGACATGAATACTGAGATTGATCGAAGCCATACTCTTGGGTCAAAATCACCTGGGCTACTTTGCGAGCGCCGGCCTGAGTACGGGCCATTTCAACTTGGACGCTAATTGCTGAGACCAGAGCTAAGTCAGATGAGAACATCGCGCCAACTGGTGTGGCCGCTAATTCAATAGAGCCATACAGAGCTGCCGCGCTATCGATGGGATTAATGGCTGCGGCGATGGCAGTGGTGTCGCCCTCGATCTCAATTTGGGAAGTCATGGGAAATTCCAGGCCGTAGGCGCTAGGAAGGGCTGAGGTTAAAAAGAGCATCGCGGCAACAACGCTCCAGATTCCAATTGTTTTGCCTTTGATCGTCATCGTCCGTACTCCCTTCCGCTCACTTGAGCCCCTTGCCCGCGAGCCATCAGCCTCGATTTGAGGCTTCATAACTAACGGGGAATGGCTTTAGAGTGTCGTGTAGGACCGACATGGGCAAACCCAAACCCGCGTGAGCCGCAGATTCACAGGATATTGAAAGCTGTAGGCGAGGTAAAACCGCAGGTCACCAAGGCAAATGTCCGAATTGCACCAAATGTGACTGTGATTTTGTTTTAGCCCGCGATTGGCCCTTCAAGCATCTCGGTTACAAGGGCTGCGATGGGCGAGCGCTCGCTGCGAGTCAGGGTGACGTGGGCAAAGAGTGGATGGCCCTTCAAAGTTTCAACGACTGCGACAACACCGTCATGGCGACCGACCCGCAAGTTGTCGCGCTGGCCGACATCGTGGGTCAGAACCACTCGGGAGGCCGTTCCAATTCTAGAAAGCACGGTCAGCAGAACGCCTCGCTCTAAGGATTGCGCCTCATCGACGATAACAAAAGAGTCGTGAAGTGATCGGCCGCGAATATGCGTCAGAGGCAAAACCTCAATCAAGCCACGATCAACAATTTCATCGATAACCGGTTGGCTAACAAGTGCGCCCAACGTATCGAAAACTGCCTGGGCCCATGGCGACATCTTTTCGCCTTCACTTCCCGGCAAATATCCCAGCTCTTGGCCACCGACTGGATAGAGCGGGCGGAAAATTACAACCTTTTTATGAATGCGCTTTTCCATTACAGCTTCAAGGCCTGCGCACAGAGCCAGGGCTGACTTTCCAGTTCCTGCCCGGCCACCCATAGAAACAATTCCGATGGAATCATCAAGTAGTAAGTCGAGGGCGATGCGCTGTTCGGCGCTGCGACCATGCAAACCAAAAGCCGATCGGTCTCCGCGGATTAACTGCAACTGCTTATCGGCAGTTACTCGAGCTAATGCGCTGCCGCGATCAGAGTGCAAAACAATTCCAGTATGAATTGGAAGTTCGTGGGCAGATTCGTGATCGGCGCGATCTGTTGAATACAAGTCATCGATAACTCCAGAGCCAACAGTGAGTTCTACGATTCCGGTCCACCCGCTGTTGGCCACTAGCTCGGCCAAATACTCTTGGGCCTCAACACCTACCGATGATGCCTTAACTCGAAGAGGTAAATCTTTAGAGACTAGAACAACGTTTTTGCCATCTGACATTAAGTTTTTAGCGATAGCCAGGATTCGAGTGTCATTAGTGCCATCGCGCAAAAAACCATGAGGTAGAGTTGAAAGATCAGTGTGGTTGAGTTCAACTGAAAGTGTTCCACCCTCTGGGGTAATGGTCAGAGGTTGATCAAGTCGGCCATGGGAAATACGAAGATCATCAAGGGCGCGCAAGGCAGCTCGGGCAAAATAACCAAGTTCAGGATGATCGCGCTTAGTCTCAAGTTCACCAATGACTGCGATTGGGATGATGACTTCATGCTCTGCAAATCTGTGCAGGGCGCCAGGATCAGCTAATAAAACGCTGGTATCTAAAACAAAAGTCTTTCTAGAGCTTTGACTCTTAGCAGCCAATGGCTGGACTCCTCATTTTTAGTTGTACTAGTG
>WLIQ01000028.1 GCA_009726135.1 Actinomycetota bacterium
TCTTCGTGCACAAGTTGCACTCGTTGACCCTGTACTTACATATTCAATGCCACCTTCAATGACAGCCAACACTGGAATTGATGCACTTGCTCAAGCAATCGCAGGAATTATTGCGAAATGTTCAACACCGATCGGTGATGCCATTGGTTATGAAGCAGTGCGCATGATGACTCCTGCCCTAGTTGCAGCATTTAAAGATGGCACTGACAAAGTTGCAAGAGCAGGTATGGCATCAGGAAGCATGATGGCTGGCCTAACAATGAATATCTCTGACTGCACAGCAGAACACTCACTGGGTCAAGCAATTGGTGGCTTAAAGCATGTTCCCCACGGTCTAACAATTGGTTTAGTTCTAGTTGAAACTCTCACACGCGAAGCAAAGATAGTTCCTGAAAAAATGGAGCGCGTTGCCGATGCGATGGGAGCGCCACAAGATGGCACTAAAGATGGATCTCGTTGCGTTAACGCAGTAAGAAAGATCCTTGCAGAGCTTCAGTTCCCCGTGCTTTCATCCCTTGGATTTGTTGAAGGCGACATTGATGAGTTAGCTGAAATCGCATTGAAGGACTTCTTTATTACACAAGCTCCTAAGCCATGGAGCAAGCAAGAAGTCGTGGATGCATTTATGTCAGCTCTAAAGCTTGAAAGCCGTGTTGCATAGATAGTGGAAGAAGTTCTTAATAACCCTTCAGTTATCCGTGTAACTGCCCTGCTAAAAGAGCTGGGCTGTTCTGGTGAAGTAACAATTCTCTCTGACTCTGCTCGTACCGCACTTGATGCCGCCAATGCTCTAGACATTGAGGTGGGACAAGTTGCATCCTCTATTGTTTTCAAACTTCCAAGCGGCAATCCACTTCTAGTCATTACAAGTGGGCGCCATCGTGTAGATACCGAGCTTGTAGCTAAGAACTTGAGTGTTGAGAAACTGCATCGCGCAGATGCTGACTTTGTGAAAAACGCCTCAGGCTTTTCCATCGGTGGCGTCTCCCCTGTCGGTTGGGTGAACAAGCCAGAGATCACTTTGATAGATCAAGCTCTCAATGATTATGACGTTGCCTGGGCTGCAGCTGGTCATCCGCATTCGGTTTATCCAACATCTTTTGAAGAGCTAGCGCGCGTAACGGGTGCAACTCCTATGGTTGTTGGAGACTAACTATGAACACTTTAGGAATGATTGCACTAGTTATTGATGACTATGACGTAGCAATTTCACATTACGTTAATGATCTTGGTTTCACTCTTATTGAAGACACGTCTCTTACACCAGAAAAGCGTTGGGTGGTCGTCGCACCTAGTTCACAAGGTGCTCGAATACTCCTGGCAAAGGCAGCTAACGAGGCGCAAGTGGCCGCAATTGGTAATTCAACTGGTGGTCGAGTCGGATTCTTTATGTATACAACTCACTTTAATGAAACTTACGAGGGCTATAAATCAAAAGGCATCGAGTTCATTGAAACTCCCCGTCAAGAGGCCTATGGTCAAGTGGTGGTTTTCAAAGACAACTATGGAAATAAGTGGGATTTAATTGAACAGAAATAGAATGATTCGCTGGTTTTAAATGATTGTTGCCTACTTCTGGACAATTACTCCTAGCCGTATTCCTTTTGCTTTTGTTGCAATGGGGATGGATCGTTTTGTTTTGCGTCGCTCTCGAAACGTTGGCTTTTTTAAATCACTTGGAACGGGTAAAGGTGAAACATTCACACCTTCTGATGCCAATACTTTGCGATGGGGTTTGATTGCACAAGTTCACGATATTGATGCCTTTGATCAATCTTTCATTGTGAAGCAATGGCGTAAAAATAGTGTGAGCGAATTTCGCACCGTGCTTGAACCAATCTCATCTCACGGCCAATGGGCAAAGCAGGAACCATTTATTACAACTGCAAAAGACTGGACTGGGCCTGTAGCAGCGATTACACGTGCACGCATTAAGTGGCATCAAAACTTCCGGTTTTGGAACTCTGTGCCACCTGTGACAATGTCATTGAAATCAGCACCTGGCTTAATCTCTGCCATAGGAATTGGCGAAGCTCCTATCGGATTGCAGGGCACTTTCTCCCTTTGGGAGTCTGGCGAGGCAATTAAGAATTTTGCATATAAGGGTGCAGCGCATCAGAAGGCGATTGAAGACACAAATACCTATAAATGGTATTCAGAAGAGCTCTTTGCGCGCTTTGCTGTAAGAGATATTCGCGGTTCGATTAATAGTTAAGTAGTCATATAGGGCAGACTTACACCATGTCACTGCGCCATTACACACCAAGACGGCGCCGTTATGGGCAACTTTCCCCTCAAGCTAATGGCTTGTTAATTTCAGTATTAGGCATAGCAATTTTGCTTCAAGTTATTTATCCATTAGTTAATGGTGAAGTTTTGCGATTGCTGACGCTCAATGTTATTTACTGGGGCGCTGGTGCGATGTTGCTCCATGCATTACTGGCATATGGTGCACGATATGCAGCTACTTATTTTTTCTTTACTTTCTTATTTGCACTGATCATCGAACATATTGGACTCACAACCCAATGGCCTTTTGGTAACTATTCGTACTCTGGCAATTTAGGGTTAAAAGTTTTTGAAGTTCCACTGGTTGTGCCATTTGCATGGATCATGATGGCCCACCCTGTCTTAACCGCAGCTCGCCGCATTGCAGGTAACTGGGTATTTCTCTATGGCGGTGTTGTGCTTGCTGCATGGGATCTATTTTTAGATCCTTTGATGGTGAGCCAAGGCAACTGGACGTGGATTGTCAATGGAGCACACGTTCCCTTTCAACCAGAGATTCCCTTATCTAATACCTTCGGTTGGTTACTCAGTGGAATGTTTTTAATCGGCGTTCTTCATGTAATTACTCCACGCGAAAGGCGAAAGGGTGGGGCCACATTTCTCACCACAGACGTATTGCTTTTATGGGTTTTATTCTCAGGAATTATCGGGAACTTATTTTTCTTTAGCCGCCCAGGTATTGCCTTCTTTGCTGGAGCGATCTTTGGAATCGTGCTTGCCCCCTATTTCTTTAACCGCTGGTTGGGACGCCCTTAGTTTCCATGGATTATGTACTGGCAATTCTCGCAGGGCTCATTCTTTTTATCTCCCTGATTAATTTCGTTTCGATTCGAACGCCGCGAGCCTCATCTGCTATTGCAGAAAAAATATCAGTCATCGTTCCGCTTCGAAATGAGTCTGAAAACATCGCTGAACTAATCCAAACGTTACGTAGCCAAAAGCACTTATCTGATCTTGAATTCCTGCTTCTAGATGATAATTCTGAAGATGACACGCTCGCTTTACTCAAGCAGAGCTGTGAGGACTTAGAAAACTTCAGAGTTTTATCTGGTTCCCCATTGCCTCAAGGTTGGATAGGTAAAACGTGGGCGCTACAACAATTACTTCAAGCATCTCGCGGTCAGATCATCGTCAGTCTTGATGCCGATGTGCGACTTGAACCAGATGCAATCAGTTGCGCAGTTACTTTATTAAAGAGTTCACAGTTGGATTTTATTTCACCATACCCGACGCAAATTGCTTACACATGGTCTGAAAAACTCATTCAGCCTCTTTTGCAATGGTCTTGGATGTCCACAGTTATTTTGAGAGTTGCCGAGAGAAGTTCTAGTTCTTCCATGGTTGTGGCAAATGGCCAGTTCTTTGTGGTCAGAAAAGCAGCTCTCGAGCAAGTGAACGGGTATGAGACAGCAAGTAATAAGGTTTTAGATGATGTCTTTTTAGCCAGAGCGTTGGTTAAGAACGGTTCACATGGCTGCGTTGCAAATGGCGCAGCAATTGCATCCACTCGCATGTATTCATCGTGGAAAGAGATTCAAGCAGGCTATGGCAAATCCTTACACGCAGCTTTCGGATCAGCATTTGGTTCAGTCGTCGCGATAGTATTTTTATTTCTCACTGGCATCGCTCCCCTTATCGCCGGTATCACAGGTTCACATATCGGCTGGTATGCCTTTGGCGCAGTTACGCTTACTCGCACAATGAGTGCAATTAAAGTAGGCAAGAACGGTTTAGATGCCTTCCTGCATCCACTTTCATCTGCACTTCTTATTTACTTAATCATTTACTCCTCGGTGATGCGTGGTCGGGTCCAATGGAAAGGCCGAACAATATGACATCACGTCCATTAAATATTGTCGTGATTGGCGCTGGCATGGGCGGCATGATGTCGGCTGCACGTTTAGCTAAAGCTGGTCACCAAGTTAGCCTTTATGAGGCATCAGATCGTGTGGGTGGAAAACTTCGCACTGAATGGATTGGCAAAACTGCTTTTGATACGGGACCTTCACTTTTAACTTTACCTGCCGTCTATAAAGATTTTTTTCAACGCACCGGCAAACATCTAGGCCTGTTGTGTGAGATACAGGCAGTTGATCCATCTTTTGACTATCGATTTGCTGACGGAACCAGTGTTACGTTTGCAAATCTTTCTCGCTACAACACGCTCAATAATCTGCGCACAGCATATGGCGAGCCCGTAGCGCGTCAATGGGATCAATTGATGCGCAGGGCCGAGAACATGTGGGATGTTTCGCGAGAACCATTCATTGAAAACGAACTACGTTCTCCCTTCTCTTTACTCAAGCGATTCTCCTTTATTAGAGATTTAAGAATAATTGCGCCGTGGAAAACTTTGCGCCAGCTTGCCACCGAAGAATTACCGGATCAACACCTTCGCTACATCCTCGATCGCTATGCAACCTACAGTGGTTCGGATCCACGAAAAGCACCTGCAGTTCTATCAACCATTGCATTTGTAGAAGAATCATTTGGTGCTTGGCATATCAAGGGTGGACTTGGAACGCTGGCAACACTGGTTCACGAGCGTGCCGAGAAAGTTGGAGTTACATTTCATCTCAACGCCCCTGTCGCATCTATTAACATCAAAAAAGGTAAGGCGACAGGAATCACTTTAGAAAACGGTGAAGTAATTATTGCTGATGCAGTAATTGCAAATGCAGATGCCTCGCTTATCTATAACAAGTTAATCACAGGAAAAATTCGAAAGATTAAGAAAATACGCAAAAATCTGAAAAAAGCTGATGCTTCACTGGCCGGCTTCTCACTACTCCTTGGAATGCGCAAGGATGAATCGACCCCACTCAATCACCACACCGTGCTTTTTCCTAAAGATTACGATGCTGAATTTGATGCAATCTTTACCCACAAACAGCCCGTTGCAGAACCCACTATCTATATCTGCGCCCCAGATGATGAAGCAATGACAAGAGATGCGACATTAGAAAGTTGGTTTGTGCTTGTCAACGCACCTGCTCATGGTGAAAATGGTTTTGATTGGAGCAATCAAGAGTTTGCACGAACCTATGCAAACTCGATCATCGATCAAATCGAAGCGCGAGGGATTTCAGTTCGTTCGCGCCTTGAATCATTAACAATTCGCACACCGGCGGATTTGGAAAACGATGTGCGCGCACCTGGCGGTTCAATTTATGGAACTTCCAGTAATGGTGCACGAGCAGCCTTTATGCGCGCTAAGAATCGCGCCCCTATCAAAGGTTTGTATTGTGTTGGTGGCTCGGCTCATCCTGGTGGCGGATTACCTTTGGTTGGATTAAGCGCTGAAATGGTTTCTAATGCAATTGGGAACGCGCAAAACGGACAACCATTAAAAAGCCACTAATTTGAAGTGCTAAGAAAGCAACAGAGACTGCAAAAACACCAGGCAGATTTAAGTGCCACATAATTAAAACTATAAATAAGAACGATGCACGCACTGGTCGCTCAGCTGGTGTGACAACACCGATGTCTGCTACACCCAGAGAAACCAATTTGGCTCGTGCGTATTCTTGGAATGATGCAACGCACCACAACGTTATAACTAACCACGCTGGAACACCGATTACATAGAGTGCATAGAGCCACAGAGCTTCACTTATTCGGTCAACTACAGAATCAAGAGTTGCGCCCCACGGACTTTGTCGCTTTTGAAATATTGCAACACTTCCATCAATGCCATCACAGAAAAGTGAAAATACTAGAAAGCCAACTGCCCACCAAGTGGTTGCACTCAAAGCAGTGGCAGCTGCAGCAACTAAACCTAGAAGTGTTAAAACATTTGGTGAAATACGAAGTAACGTGGCAAGAAGACCAAAGCGATAGGAAATATTGAGCCACCAAGCAACCACGCCGACTACTGGGGCATCGTTATGTAACGAACTCCATGTGTCTGTGAACTCTTGCTTACTGAGCATTTTCTCGTTTCCCTATTATTTTCTAGCCTTGATGTATTCATAGTATAGAAGTGCAGGCTCGGAAGACCAATAAGAATGGCAAAGACAACTGGGTGAGGGTACCTTTACGCTGTGAGTTCATCTACTGGGTCAGAGTTACAAGAAGTGCGCGATGGCGTAGAGATCGAGTTAACTCAATTTATGCGTGATCAGAGCTCATATCTACACTCAATCTCACCTGAGTTAAAGCCCGTTTCTTCGGCACTTTCTTCGTTTTTATTGGATAGCGGAAAACGCCTACGTCCTCTCTTTGCTTATGCCGGAATTAAAAGTGCAGGTGGATCAATAACACCAGCATCGACTAAAGCAATCTCTTGTCTAGAACTACTTCAAGCGTGTGCACTTATTCATGATGATTTAATGGATGGTTCTGACACACGTCGTGGTAAACCATCTATTCACCGCCACTTTGAGTCAATCCATGTGCAAGATGAGTTAGAAGGTTTCGCACCGGCATATGGATTAGCCTCTGCAGTTTTGTTGGGTGATTTAGCACTTGTGTGGTCAAACCAACTTCTTAATACTTCAGGGATTTCTGTTGATGAGCTTCGTCGTGTGATGCCTATCTTTGATGAGATGCGCGTTGAGTTAATGGCTGGACAGTTTTTAGATATTCATGAGCAAACGCAAAAGAACACAAATCTTGATCGGTCGATGAAGATTGCTCGTTACAAGTCAGGTAAATACACGATTGAACGTCCACTACATATAGGCGCAGTTTTAGCCGCAGATGCCTCCCCTGCACTTCTCGCAGCCCTCTCCCAATACGGATTACCTCTTGGTGAGGCTTTTCAGTTCCGCGATGATTTATTAGGTGTCTTTGGTGATCCATCGGTTACAGGAAAGCCTGCCGGTGATGATCTGCGCGAAGGAAAGCGCACAGCCCTTATCGCAATGGCTGATGCCAAAAGTACAGATGCTATGAAGGCTGAGAGTCGCAAGTATTTTGGCAAAAACGATATTGATGAAAAAGGCGTGGCAATCTTGCAGGAGATGATTGTTTCAACGGGCGCAAAGGCACAGCTTGAAACTATGATTGACGACTTAACGTCAAAAGCGCTCAGCGCTATTGAAAACCCTGCCATTGACAAGGCTGGTGGCGATTTACTTAATGAACTTGCCCTAATTGCAACAAAGAGGAGTATGTAAATGTTTGCCAGAGTAAAAGGCCCCACCGATCACGTTGTAATCGTTGGCGCAGGCCTTGCTGGATTAAGTGCTGCATTGCGTCTTGCAGGAGCTGGGCGAAAAGTAACAGTGTTAGAACGCGAAAGCGTTCCGGGCGGGCGCAATGGTTTGCTTAAAAAAGATGGCTACTCCTTTGATACTGGACCATCAGTTCTAACAATGCCATCACTGATTAATGATGCATTTAACTGCGTGGGCGAAGATATGAAAGATTGGCTGGAATTAACACCACTCACACCGCTCTATCGCGCTTTCTATGCCGATGGCTCACAGTTAGACATTCACGCAAATACCGGTGAGATGGAAGCAGAGATTGCTAAGCACATCAGTAGTTCTGAGGCTGCTGGTTATCGCAGATACGTAGATTTTGTAACTAAGTTATATAAGTATGAGATGAATGACTTCATCGATAGAAACATCGATAGTCCCCTTAATCTTCTGACGCCTAACCTTGCCCGCTTAATCGCCCTCGGTGGTTTTCGAAGACTCTCTCCTAAAGTAAATCAATTCATGAAGGATCCACGTCTGCAAAAGGTTTATTCATTCCAAGCAATGTATGCAGGAGTAAGCCCGCAGCAAGCTCTAGCCATCTATGCAGTCATTGCATACATGGACTCAGTCAATGGTGTTTTCTTCCCTAAGGGCGGGATGCATGCGGTACCACGTGCATTAGCTGCGGCGGCAGAAAAGCATGGCGTAGTCTTTAAGTACAACACAACTGTCACAAATGTTGAAGTAAGCAATGGTCGCGCAAAAGCAGTCATCACCGAATCTGGTGAGCGCTATGAGTGCGATGCAGTGATTTTGAATCCAGATTTACCGGTTGCTTACCGTGAATTACTTGGAAAAACGCCAGCAACAATTAAGCGCTTGAAATACTCACCTTCCTGCGTAACATTATTAATTGGATCTAACAAGAAATTCGACTTTGCAGCCCATCATAATATTCACTTCGGTCACTCTTGGGATGGCGTCTTTGATGAACTCATCAAGAAGAAGCAGCTAATGAGTGATCCCAGCATCTTGGTAACTATTCCAACTCATGATGACCCAGATTTGGCTCCACCAGGAAAACATTCCTATTATGTACTTTTCCCAACGCCTAACTTAGATAGCAATATCGATTGGACTAAACAAGCTGGCCCGTACCGCGATCAAATGATTAAAACTATTGAAGAACGTGGATACACAGGCTTTGGTGATTCCATCGAAACCGAAGTGATGACTACTCCCCTAGATTGGAAAAATCAGGGAATGGAGATGGGAGCACCGTTTGCAAGTGCTCATACATTTTTCCAAACTGGTCCATTTAGACCACGCAACATGGCCCAAGGAATTGAAAACGTTGTCTTTGCTGGTTCAGGTACACAACCTGGCGTTGGTGTTCCAATGGTTTTGATTTCTGGACGCCTTGCCGCTGAGCGAATTGTGGGACCTGTTAAGTAAATGAATGAGCTAGAGGCATCGTATGCCAAATGCAAAAGATTAAATTCTCTCCACGGAAAAACATACTACTTAGCAACGCTTCTTCTTCCTAAAGCTAAACGTAAGTATGTTCACGCCCTTTATGGGTTTGCTCGCTATGCCGATGAAATCGTTGATGATCTTGAGTCAACACTCACTGTGCAAGAAAAGGCAGATGCATTAGGTGAGTGGGGTGCCAAGATTCTTCAAGACCTTAAGAGCGGCAAGAGCGATGATGCAATTGGTCGCGCGCTCATTGATACTGTCAATAGCTTTTCAATCCCTTATGAGCATTTCGAAGCATTCCTGCATTCCATGACTATGGATTTAACTGTGCAGGAATATCAAACATATGAGGATCTTGTGGAGTATGTCTACGGATCTGCTGCAGTTATTGGCCTTGAGATGGTGCCAGTCTTGGGCGTACTTGAAGAAGGCGCATATGAATGTGCAAAAAAACTTGGAATCGCTTTTCAACTCGCTAACTTCATCCGCGATGTGGGAGAAGATTTAGATCGCGGCCGTATTTATCTGCCTATTGCTGAATTAGCTGAACATGGCGTTACACGTGAGATGCTTGAAGAAAGAATTCTGACACCACAGATTATTAGTGCGCTTAAGTTTCAAATTGCCAGGGTGCGCAAACTCCAAGCTGAAGCAACGCCTGGAATTCAAATGCTTGCAGCCTCTAGTCGACCTTGTATTGAAGCGGCAAGTGAACTGTATTGTGGAATTGTTGATGAAGTCGAAAAGATTGGCTATGACATTTTCAATAAACGAGCTAAGACTTCTACCAGTCGCAGATTGCGTGTTTTTATCACCGCTTATGTGAAGCGTCTAGCCGTATCCAATTAATTAAGACCCCAAGCACCAATGCAAATCCAAAGAATAAATCTTCGACTGGGGCCGATGCTATTCGCAAGCCAATCATGGCATCGGGGCTATACATCACAATATTTCTTGAAGTCAGCCACCAATTAGTCAGTAATTGAAAGCCGAGGATTATTGCATAGGATGTCCAAAACACTTTGCGCTTGAGAAGTTGAGTTTTAAAAAGGAATAGATCTAAAGAAATTGCAATCAACACTGCAAAGATTGCAATCTGTGTGTACGTCACTCGTACACCGTCCAATCTTTTTTAACCTTGCGAACCGCTTCGATAGTCAAAAAAGCGGCTATCGGTACTACTAGAAAAAACAAATACTCCTCTAAGGGAATATCCCAAGGTCCGTAAATCCCAAGGATTTGATCTTTATCAAAGAACCAATGTCCGCGGGAGATTGCATATTTATCCCAAGCAATAAATAGAAAAGCCACCGGCACAATGGATTTCACTATTCGTTTAAATTGCTTGAGCACACCAACCTTGAGGAAAATCTCTAGCCAAAAAGATCCGACAACGGTGAACATAATCATTGCCAGGTATCCATACTTTTGCACGAGATAACGCTACTCTAAGAACCACGGGAGCCGCCAAGGCTGAGAGGGTTTGAAATTCAAACCGACCGATTGACCCGTCCGATAATGCGGACGTGGAAAGGAATATCTAATGTCATCCATCGCATTTACTGCTTGGGGTTATGAAGTTTCGTATTTGGAACTCGTCGCAGCCATTACTTCTTTTATCGGTGTTTGGCTGGGAACTACGGGTAAACGAATTACCTGGCCATGGTGGGCGATAAGCAGTGCGTTGTATATGGTCTTTTTCTATCAAGTTGATCTCTTTGCAAGTGCGGCATTACAAATAGTTTTCATCACTGCCGCTATCTGGGGTTGGCGGGATTGGGCACCAACGGGAGCATCTCCTGGATTTTTAAAGAACCGAAATCGAATCTATTTGATCATTATCACCCTTGTATCAGTTTCACTCTTAACCCCAGTCTTATCTCACATTGGGGCAGCAGCAACGTGGTCTGATGCTTTTCTCTTGGTTGGTTCACTGGTCGCACAAATTCTTATGGTTTACGAGAAAGTTGAGTCATGGATTTTGTGGCTAGTTGTCGATGCAGCCGGCACAATTGAATATGCATATCTAGGATATTGGTTCACCGCAATCCTCTATGCAATATTTACATTAGTAGCAGTTGTTGGTTGGAGGCGCTGGTATGTCCTTAATCGCAATTGACGGCAGAGCTGGTGCTGGAAAAACAACGCTAGCTGCTGCCCTCTTTGCAGAGCTTTCACAAAAACATTCGGTAGCGGTGATTCACATGGATGATCTTTATGAAGGCTGGGCTAATGCTCTAGGTGTTCACCTGACACAAGCCCTAGAAACAATTGTGAAAGCCCATCAACTGAATGAAACCTTTGAAATAGAGATTTTTAATTGGGAATCTATGAATTTTGATTCAACTCAAAGAATTGAGCCAGTTGAGATTTTAATCCTAGAAGGGGTTGGGGCCGGGCAAAAAGTAGTCCGAAAAGCTGGTGCGACAGTGCATTGGCTAGATATTGATCCTGAGGTTGGGATTGCTCGGGTTTTGAAACGCGATGGAAATCAGATTGCAGAACAGATGAAGCAATGGCAAATTGACCAAGAACTGCATTTCATGTCAGATAAGACACGCGAAAACGCACAACACTTTCAAAGTTCGTGAACCGTTAAGCCCTAAAATCGCCCACATGTCCGATCTTATTGGTGAGCTAATTGATGGTCGCTATCAATTAACGCGCCAAATAGGCAATGGCGGGATGGCCTCGATATACGAAGCCATTGACACCCGCTTAGATCGCAAAGTTGCGGTAAAGATTATGCACCCGCACTTGGCCCAAGATGAAGCTTTTGTTAATCGCTTTATTCGTGAAGCCAAAGCTTCTGCCGCCCTTTCTCATCCAAATATTGTTTCAGTGCAAGATCAAGGATGGAATCAAAACGGAATTCCCGCCGTGTTTATAGTCATGGAATTAATAGAAGGACACACCCTTCGTGATTATCTGAACGAACGTGGCAAATTTGAGATTAAGGATGCAATTAATTATTTGACGCCGATTCTTAGCGCACTAGCTGCCGCCCATGATCTTGGAATAGTTCACCGTGATATTAAGCCCGAAAATATATTGATCTCCAAAGAAGGCCGCGTAAAAATTGCAGACTTTGGATTAGCGCGCGGTGAACTCATAGGTTCAACGATGACTGCTGAGTCCAGTGTAATTTTGGGATCAGTTTCCTACCTTTCCCCTGAGCAAGTCCAGCGAGGTGTGGCGGATTCTCGCAGCGATGTTTACGCAGTTGGAATTGTTGCTTTTGAAATGTTGACTGGCGAAAAACCATTTCTGGGCGAAACGCCTATCCAGATTGCTTATATGCACGTCAACCAAGAGATCCCATCTCTTCGCACAAAGCGAAAAGAAATCCCTGCAGACCTTGATGATTTGATTTTGCAGGCAACTAATCGAGATCCCGATAAGCGCCCTCGTACAGCTGGAGAGTTTCTGAAATCTCTGGAAACTATCCAGAATGAAATTGATCCTAAAACTAATCAGTTGAAGTTGGCTCTTGATTTACCCGTTGAACCTATTCGAGAAAAGCAACGGGGCAAAGTTAAGAAAGAAATTATTGAGGCAGTAGAAGAAGTAAAGGAAACTACTCAAGAAGTTCGAACCGCAAAAGAGAAAAAGAGGAAAACCAGCAAGCGAGTTCGTCGCAACCGTAAAGTTGCACTCATCTTGGCAATCGCACTTGGTGTTGGCGGTTGGTACGCATTAGTTGGCCCTGGCTCCCGCGTTGTAGTTCCATCAGTGGTTGGTGGCACCTATGACCAGGCAATTGCAACCTTTACTCCCCTTGGATTAACAACTGTTGTTCTGGAAAAACGCTTTGACGAAGAAATTACGGCAGGGGCAATTATTGAATCTGACCCACCAGGTGGAGGAAGAGTTGCATCAGGTGGTGAAGTTAAGTTAATTATCTCTAAGGGACCAGAGCGATACACAATTCCAGTACTCAAGGGTTTAACACCCGAGGCAGCTCAAGCAGCAATTGAAAAGTATCCACTCCTCATTGGAACTAGCACAGAAGTATTTAATGTGGATATACCAAAGGGGTTTGTAATCTCAAGTGACCCGGAATCGGGTACAAAAGTAAAGCGAGATACTCCCGTTACACTTGTTATAAGTAAAGGTGCTGAAACTGTCCCTCTGGCCCTGTATGTAGGCAAGAGCGGTGAACAAGCCCTCAATGAGTTAACTGAACTTGGATTTAATGTTAAATCAACTTATGCATTTGATGAAAATATTTTATCTGGTGCAGTTATTTCACAAAAACCAATCGGAGTCGATGTTGCCCCCAAAGGTTCGACTGTCACTTTGATTATTTCAAAGGGCTCTCAATACGTATTTGTTCCGAATGTTTTTTCATTAGATCAACTCAAAGCAACGCAAGTTCTTGCAGACTTGCAACTCAAGGTTGTCGTGAAGAAATTGGGAATTAAGAAGGTTAAACAGGTAACTAGCATCGTTCCTAAGGTGGGTAGCAAAGTTAAACGTGGCAGTACTGTCACAATTACCGTAGGGTAAGCCAATGCCAAAGGAGCCACAAAAGCCACGCATCGGCGCCCACGTCCCAACTACTGGTGGAATGGCAAAGCGCTCAATTGAATACGCCCAAGAAATTGGTGCAAGTGCGATTCAGGTATTTGCTTCAAGTCCTCGTATGTGGGCGATGCCAGCGGCTAAACCAGAACTTGATGAGGCATACAAAATCAAAGCTGCAGAAATGGACCTTGAAACTTATGTCCATGCACCTTTTCTAATTAATCTTGGTTCTCCTACTGAAGCGACATATATCAACTCGTTAGCGTCCACTAAATATTCTCTACAACGTGCTGCAGATATTGGCGCACTTGGCGCTGTAATTCACACTGGCTCGGCCGTGGACGTCAACCATGTTGAAAAAGCATGGAAGCAAATCCACGAAGGCATGATGCCAATCCTTAACGCGTTGCCTGATGATGCCCCTTATCTTTTGCTAGAGCCGACGGCAGGACAAGGCCAATCATTAGTAAAGAAGTTAGATGATCTTGAAAACTATTTAAAGGCGCTGGAATATCATCCAAAAGTTGGCATTTGTTTAGATACGTGCCACGTCTTTGCCGCTGGCCATGATATTTCTATAAAGGGCGGCATGACTGCCACTATCGACTTACTTGTACAAATCGCTGGCGTTGAACGTTTCCAGTTAGTTCATGCCAATGACTCTATGGATGTGTGCGGCGCACTTAAAGATCGCCACCAAAATATTGGCGATGGCCATATTGGAGTAGAACCTTTTGCCGAACTGCTTGCTCACCCAGCCGTTGCTAACGCTCCATTGATTCTTGAAACACCGGGCTTGGAGGAAAAGCACAAGCCTGAAGTTGCGCTGCTTAAGAAACTTCGAGATAAAAAGTGAGCGAAGCCAAACATCTTTTTCGCATGAAGTTTGCCCCTTGGGCACTGCTAACCGTTGCGATGGCATGGGGTTGGTCATTTGTGATTATGAAAGATGCCATTGAGCGCCAAAGCGTTAATAATTTTCTATTTACTCGTTTCCTCTTAGGAACCGCAGTTATGGTGCTCATTCGCCCAAAAACTTTAAAGCTTCTTAATAAGGATCTATTACTTCGCGCTGGTACCGCCGGCATATTCTTAGGATTTGGTTACATCTTCCAAACTCTTGGGCTTGCTCGCACTGGGGCGGCAATTACGGGATTTGTCACTGGCCTCTATGTTGTTCTGACACCGTTATTTGCCTGGCTATTTTTAAAAGAGAAAATTAATCGATTCACCTGGACCTGCATTGCAGCTTCAACTGTTGGACTGGGATTGTTATCGATTCATGGTTTTTCTGTGGGTTTTGGTGAACTACTTGTATTTATCAGTGCAATTTTCTACGCCTGCCACATAATTTCTTTGAGTAAGTGGAGTTCTGGTCGAGATGTATATGCAATGACTGTTATGCAGTTATTTATGTGCGGCGTGCTCTCTGGCATCGCATCAATTCCGGGAGGTTACGCGCCACCGCCCGATGCAGGCGTCTGGGGTGTTGTCATCTTCACGGCGGTCTTTGCAACTGCTATTGCTTTCATCATTCAAACGTGGGCACAAGCACACATGAGCTCAACTAGGGTGGCAGTGATTTTGACGATGGAAGTTGTCTTTGCCGCCATTTTTGCAATCATCTTTGGCGGTGAGCGCTTAACTTTGCAGAGCGCAGTTGGCGGAATCCTGGTTATCACTTCTATGTATTTGATAGTTATCAAAGAATCAAAGTAGGCTCACTGCTATGGCAATCGATCTCCGCTCAGACACAGTTACTCGCCCATCCCAAGGAATGCGCGATGCAATTGCATCGGCCCCTGTTGGGGATGATGTCTATGGTGATGATCCAACTGTTAACTCACTTGAAGAACGCGTTGCTTCCCTATTTGGAAAAGAAGCTGGTGTTTTCACGCCAACTGGATCCCTTGCAAACCAATTAGCAATCCGAATGCTGGTCAATCCAGGGGAAGAACTAATCGCCGAAACTAATTCTCACATTGTGCGCGCAGAACTTGGCGCAGCGGCAGTATTTAGTGGAATCACTACACGCACATGGCCCGCAACACATGGTTTATTAAAAGCTTCTGATGCTCTTGAAATTGCACGTCCAAATTCGGGACCATATTTGGTTTCAACCACTGCAATTGCCGTAGAAAATACCCATAACTTTGGCGGTGGCACCGTGCAACCAATCGATGAAATTAAGGCTCTGCGCAAAGGCGCAGATGAGATGGGTGTGGCTTTGCACCTAGATGGCGCCCGAATCTGGAATGCCCACATTGCTAGTGGCATTTCATTTAGCGAATATGGAAAATACTTCGACACCGTCAGTGTCTGTTTATCTAAAGGCTTAGGTGCGCCAATTGGCTCGGTGATGCTTTCAACTAAAGAACACGTGGCCAAAGCCCGGGTATGGCGCAAGCGTTATGGTGCTGGAATGCGTCAAGTGGGTCTGCTTGCTGCGGCTGCTCATTTTGCACTTGATAACAACATTAATCGCTTAGCCGAAGATCATCGCCGTGCTAAAGAAATTGCTATAGCAATTGCTGCTATTAACCCTTCACTTATTGATCCAGCAACAGTACAAACCAATATTGTTGGATTAGATCTTGCACATTTGCCAATAACTGCTGCAGAACTTGCAGCTCGTTGTCGCGAAAAAGGTTTATGGATAAGTGCACTTGGACCAAAGTATGCCCGCTTAGTTACTCATTTAGATTTCGATGATGCACAATGCGCCGAAGCTATTGAAATTTTAAAGGTAGCCCTCGTGGCGTAATAGCCACTCTTTCTTATTAACACCGTAGGCGTAATTTCCTAGCGCTCCCCCAGTTTTAACAACTCGGTGGCA
>WLIQ01000029.1 GCA_009726135.1 Actinomycetota bacterium
ATTTCCAATACTGTGCCGTACTTATCTTTCCTAATTTCAGCTGCAATAGCATCTGACTTAGCAATAGCAACCTGGTATTGGCTATCAGTGAAGATAACTACACCAAACTTCTTAGTGCCAGACTTAGCAATTGCGTATGAAGCTGCAGTACGTGAAACAACCAAAGGATCTGTTGTTACGTTTGTCTTCATTCCAAGACTTGGTCCTGGAGTTGGACCTGAGTGCCATCCGAATGTTGGAATGCCAGCAGCTGTTGCAGCAACAACTTGTGCTGCCTGCTCAGTTGCATCAGTTCCACCAAGGATTAGAGCATCAACTTTGTCTGCAATTGCTGCGTTCATAGCTGTTGTACGTCCACTTGGAGTTGCCTGACCGTCATAAACCTTGATGGTCCATCCGAGCTTCTTGGCTGCTTGCTTAACACCAGCAAGAACGCCAGTGATTCCACCGTTTGATAGATCAGAAGCTACGAAACCAATTGTTGCGCCGCTCTTCTGTGCCTTTGCGCCAACTGCAGGTGGGGTGAACCCAGACTTAGCAGAGAGGCTATTTGCTACATATGTTTTTGCTGTTGCAACTACATCTGCAGCAGAAGCTTGGCTAGCAACTACAACTGTAGAAGCAACCAGTGCCAGACTCACTGAGGCAATAATGCCGAGTCTTGCGTTTTTCTTCATGTATTTTCCCTTTCCCTGAGTGAGGGGTTAGTTTCGGATGACATCTCTGCCTTATTCCTTTTTATCCCCATCCGCGCCGGAAGTTTTCCCGCTCGGAATTTTATTTGTTGCTTTATTGCGTCGCTTACGACTGGCAAGTGATGCAATAGTGATCGCTGCGACCAAAGTCAATCCATTAAATAATGGCGTTAGGAAGAAACTGCCGGGGAACATCTGAAGTAACCCAGAGATTCCAATAACAGCGATGAAGATTCCTACGACAGTGCCCAGTGGATTAACTCGGCCTGGTCGAATAGTTGTTGAGCCAATAAATGCCGCAGTTAATGCTGGCAAAAGTAGATCTGGTCCAATATTGCTTTGCACATTTCCTAATTGGCGTGCGCAGAGTAAGTAGCCTGCAAGACCTGTGATCATTCCTGAAGTGATCATTGCCCCGTAGATATAGCGGCTTCGCTTGATACCCATGAGTTCGGCTGCGCGAGGATTTGCTCCTACTGCGTACATATAACGGCCGATAGGAAGGTATTCAAGAACCACAAACATCAAAATTGCTAAGACGATTGCCACGATAAAAGATCCAGGAATTCGATCTATTGACCAGGTACCGAACTTATTAAATGCCTCAGAACGCTGATTTTTTAAGTCAATAACTTGAGTTCCACCAGTTACTGCATACGAAATCGCATAAATAACTTGCCCAGTAGCCAGAGTTGCAATAAATGCGTCAACTTGGGCTAGTTCGATAAGCAATGAGTTCACAACACCGACAATTGCTCCGCCGACTAAAATCATGACAAGAACTAAACGGTAATCAAGGCCATCCATCTGCCAGACCAAGGCCATTACTTGCCACAGACCAACACCGTAGCCGAATGAAAGATCAATCTTTCCAACAGCCATCGGCAGCGTTACGCCTAGAGCAAGAATAAAGAGGACCGCATTACCAGATGCCAAAATTCTAAAATTCTGCAAAGTTGGGAAAGTATCTGGCTTTGAAATTGAAAAAATT
Organism: Actinomycetota bacterium; assembly: GCA_009726135.1. Classification (GTDB taxonomy): domain Bacteria; phylum Actinomycetota; class Actinomycetes; order Nanopelagicales; family Nanopelagicaceae; genus Planktophila. The sequence continues at coordinate 1,687 of WLIQ01000029.1, forward strand.
ATGAATAGGACGGCAATGAGGAGGACCATGCCGTACACAGGGAAAAAACGTCGCAAGAAGCTGGCACCTTTTGGCGCTTCTAGCGCTGTCGAGGTAATCGAATTTTTGCTCATTTAGTCTTTCCTCCTGAAGTAACGGTTGATTCTAGATTTGATGCGATAGAGATCAAGTTTGCAAATGTGATATCGGATTTTTCAAGGATTCGGACAGGAACCCCTTGAAAGAAGACAACAGCGCGATTAGCTACTCGGACAACTTCTTCCATATCGGTTGAAACAATAATGAGGGAAGTGCCATTTTGTGTTACGTCACTGAAAAGACCATAGATATCGGCTTTAGCTCCGATGTCTACACCCATAGTTGGTTCTTCCAGAACCATGAGATTAAATGAAAGACCAAACCAACGGGCAAGAATGACTTTTTGTTGGTTACCGCCAGAAAAAGTATCTAGTGATAGATCCGGATCTCGTGGGCGGACACCGAACTTATCTAAATGTGGGAAAGTCTCTGCTCGTTCATTCTTTGAGCGTATTCCAGAGAATATTGAGCGGCCCCACAACAAAGGATTCAAGAAAAGGTTTTCTTTAACGCTCATCCCTGGTGCGATTGCCTCGGTTTCACGATTAGAGGTACTAAAACCAATTTTTAATTTAACTGCCTGTGAAACTTTTCTGTAATTAAGAATGCCATCAGGAGTTGAAATAGTTCCACGCGTTGATTCAACAACCCCAGCAATTGCGCGACCAATTTCATCTTGTCCAGCTCCGCGTAAGCCACACAGTGCAATCACTTCGCCTTTGCGGATGTCTAGCGTTAATGGACCAGCATTTTCGGTTCCGTACTCTATTAATGAGATTTGAAGATCGTTACTTGGTGCTTTGAACTCAGTCTCAAGAACTTCTTTACCAACAATCAGATTTACGAGCTCTGACTTTGGAAGATCGGAAACTTGACGATCGGCAACAACTTTGCCGTTTCGCATGATGACTGACCTGTCAGCAATTTCATACACTTCATCGAGTCGGTGTGAAACATAAATAATTCCTACACCTACTTTCTTTAATTCTTGCAGTACTTCAAAAAGACGTGCAACATCTTGGGCTGTCAGAGATGCAGTGGGCTCATCCAGCACTAGAACTTTTGGCTTTTGAATGAGTGCTCGAGCTATTGCAAGCAGGCTTCGATCTGTGCGACTGAGTGTAAAAATTCTTGCCTCTGGATCAATGCCACCTGCGACAATTGAAAGCACTTCGGTAGCTTGGCGATTCATTGCCTTTGGACTTATTAATCCTAAACGTTTCGGATAACCAATGATCTGGGCAATGTTTTCTGCAACTGTCATCCACTCAATTAATCCAAGAGTCTGATGTACAAATGCAATCTCTGGATTCTTTCCATCTAAGTGGATTTGCTTTCCTTCGATAGAAACGTCACCAGAATCAGGTGTGTATACGCCTGCAAGCATTTTAATTACAGTTGATTTACCTGCACCGTTTTCACCAAGCAGTGCAACAATTTCACCAGAGTTAACGCTAAAACTAACGTTATCTGCAGCATGTGTTGCATAAAATGATTTATCTAAGCCACGAATCTCTAAGACTGGCGAAGTACTCGTCACGCTGAAATTCTCGAATTCATCCGACGACATTAACATTAAATTCTTCCTAGGGAAAGATTAAATCTTTGGTAACGACTTGTTATACAAATACTCACCCTATGGCACTAGGCTTCACCCTATGCCAATCGCCCTATTTGCTCTTGCTCTGGGCGGATTTGGCATAGGACTTACAGAATTTGGAACAATAGGGCTACTTCCGCAAATTGGATCTGATTTCAATATCAGTGCGGCTACTGCAGGGTATCTAGTATCTGGATACGCCTTTAGCGTTGCTTTGGGTGGAGTACTCATAACAATTGCAGTAACAAAATTAGAACGAAAAAAAGTTTTACTTTGTCTTATGTCACTTTTCATTGCTGGCAATTTAATTAGTGGATTAGCTGGAACATTTTCTGTAATGATGGTGGGACGAGTGGTGTCAGCATTATGCCACGGTGCATTTTTTGGAATTGGTGCAGTCGTTGCTACTGATTTAGTTGACTTCACTAAAAAAGCGCGCGCATTATCAATAATGTTTACCGGCCTAACGGTGGCAAATGTTTTAGGTGTTCCATTTGGAACTTGGATAGGACAGCAATTCGGATGGCGTTCAACATTTTTGGCTATTTCCGGAATTGGTGTTGCAGCATTTGTTGCAATCATGATCCTAGTTCCAATTGATAAACCACATGACTTGGCAACGGGTCCTAGATCAATCCGTCAAGAACTACGTTCTTTTAAGCAAAGACAGGTTTGGTATTCACTGTTTGTGACCATATTTGGTTTTGGTGGAATGTTTGGAGGATTTACATATATCGCCTACACCCTGACGCGAGTGACTCATTTTGCCGATTCAAGCATTCCTTACATACTCTTTCTTTTTGGTATAGGCGTATTTATTGGAAACAACATTGGTGGACGATCAGCTGATAAGCATCTGAAGGCAACCATCAGCGGGTACCTAGGCGCTCTATTTGTCATACTTATTATTTTTGCCCAGGTTGCTACAAATAAACCAGCAGCCGTCATTTCAATATTAGTAATGGGTGTTCTGGGCTTTGCGCCAGTCTCGGCAGTTCAAATGCGCGTGATGCGATATGCATCAAATGCGCCAACCTTGGCTTCGGGTGCAAATATTGCTTCATTTAATATTGGAAACACGATTGGTGCATCGGCTGGGGGATTCTTGATTGCACAAAATTTTGGCTACACATCACCACTATGGTCTGCTGCAGCCTTGACACTTATTGCACTCATCATCTTTTACATCGCAGACCTTGATGAAAAGAGAGTTGCTCGGCGTACGGTGGCATCATGAGTTTCAGCGTTGGTCTAACAAGTGATCTCTCTGACGGCGCTGGAGGATTTAGTTGGGGAAATATTGCAATAGAAACCCTTTCACCACTTCCTTGGAAGTTCTTAAACAATTCTGGTCCAGTTATGAAGTCAGGGGACGTAAGAGGCTTTGATGCGATTGCCTTTGCCGGTGTTGGAGTAGATAAAAACTCTTTTGGTTCGCCACAGGATTCCCCTTTAATAATTGCTCGCTTTGGAGTCGGCTACGACAATATTGATTTAGTGGCATGTACTAAAGCTGGAGTTGCTCTCACAATTACCCCTGATGGTTCTAAAAAGCCAGTTGCAACGGCGGCTCTAGCGCTGATGCTGGCAACGATGTTTCGCTTGGTCGCAAAAGATAAGCAGGCCCGCAGTTTTGACTGGACCAACCGCATTAATGGATTAGGCCAGGGTGTTAATGGAAAAACTGTTGGGACTATCGGTTTAGGCAATGTGGCTAGTGAGTTTTTTCGATTGCTGGCACCATTTGATTGCAAACGCCTAGCTTTTGATCCATGGAAGAAATCAGAAGAAGCAAAAGATTTAGGTGTCCAATTGGTTGACTTAAACGTACTCTTAGAAAGCTGCGATGTAGTGATTGTTACTGCAGCTCTTACGCAAGATACACACCACATGCTTAGTACCAATCAATTTAAGTTAATGAAAAAAAGTGCAATTCTTATCAATATCTCCCGAGGGCCCATTGTTGACGAGGCCGCTCTAGTCCACGCGTTGCAGAGCAAGGAAATTGCTGCAGCGGGCCTTGATGTCTTTGAAGTTGAGCCGATTGATAAGGCTAATCCGCTGATGGAGATGGATAATGTGATCGTGACTCCACATAACCTTGCTTGGACCGATGAGCTCGCCCTAGGAATGGGCAAGAGCGCATTTTCTTCAATTAAAGCAATCAGCCGTGGCGATATTCCGACCTTCGTTGTTAATAAAGATGTTTTAGATACTGCTGCATTTAAAGAGAAGTTGGCTAAATTTAAATGAGCCAGAAGCAATCAGTAGCAGTCATCGGGCTGGGGGCAATGGGGCTGCCAATTGCACTTAACTTATCTAAGGCGGGGTTTCCAACACAAGCATGGAATAGATCGGTCGGCCCAGCACAGATTGCAGGAAATGGCGGAGTTTCTATTTGCAAAGAAGTAAATCAGATTGATGCAGATGTTCTACTCATAACTTTGCCAGATCTGCCACAGCTTTTTGAAATTCTAGATGCTGGTTTCCGGCAATCGCTAAAGCCAGGTCAATTTATTGTTGTAATGAGCACCACGTCACCGGTAGAAATAGTTAAATTTGCACAAGAAATGAAAACTCTTGGTGTCAGTGTTATTGACGCACCTATGAGCGGTGGAGAAGTTGGTGCACAAAATGCCTCACTTTCAATTATGGCTGGCGGCGAAGAAAGTGATTTCAATTTTGTAAAACCTGTTTTAGATGCAATTGGAAAAACAGTTCTTTTAATGGGTCCAATTGGAGCTGGCCAATTAACCAAAGCCGCTAATCAAATCGTAGTAGCTATTAATTTGTCTGCAATTGGAGAAGCAATTACATTAGCGCGGCGTGCAGGACTAGATGCCAATAAAGTTTTGGAAATATTCTCTGGCGGATTAGCAAACTCTGCAGCTCTTGAACTGCGCCGCCCGAAAATTGAAGCGAGAGATTTTCCAGCCGGGGGTAAGTCAAAGTTCCTATTGAAAGATTTGTACTTCGCATTAGATGCTGCCAAATCCAGCGAAACCGAACTTCCTATGACTGCACTTGTTACGCAGTTGTATGCAGGATTAATTGAACACGGAGATGGCGAGCTCGATCACAGCGCAATTATTCGCGAGATTGAACGGTTAAACGATTAGCCCCTTGCCACAATATTCTCGGGCTCTACTCCTCTAGAAATTAGCTCTAGCTGCCTTTCAATTAATTTCTTAGCTCGGCTATCAAAAGCTGTTGAATTTCCACCAACATGGGGAGAAAGAACGAGATTCTTTGCGCTCCATAGTGGATGGCCTTGTGGCAAAGGTTCTGGATCAGTTACATCTAATCCAGCAAATATTCGCCCAGTATTGAGTTCATTGATGAGCGCCTCGGTATCAATAATCGCTCCACGACCAACATTTACTATGACCGCACCATCTTTCATTAGCTTAAGACGCTGGGCATTGATCAAATGTTTACTTTCAGCGTTTAACGGTAAAACTAAAAAGAGAATATCTAGGCGTGGCAGGTGAGCATCTAGATCAGCAATCTTTATTGCACCATCTGAGCCTGAACGTGAAAAGAAAGAGATTTCAACATCGTAAGGGGAGAGGTAGCTAGCTAATGTTCGTGCAATTGAACCAGCCCCGATGATTCCTATTTTGCTGTCATTAAATGATTCATATCGCTTTGGCTGCCACTGGCCAGATTGTTGCGCGATCGCAAAATCATAAAAACCTCGTCGAGATGAAATAGCAAGTGCAACGGCAAGTTCAGCAGTAGATGCATCGTGTACACCACGTGCATTACACAAGATCATTCCTGGTCGAAGAAATTCAAGTGCATCATCAAATCCTGCATTGGGTACCTGCAAGATTTTCAAATTAGGCATTGAAGTTGTGTACTCCAAAGCTTTGCGTCCACCCATATAAGGCGCCACATAAAAGGTAATCTGCGACAGATCGCTATCTTCTAATGGGAAGTTCTTTGGGTTTAAGGCCGTCACCCCTTCGGGAGTATGAATATCTTCCCACTGAGTCCACGCTTTATGCTCTGATGACTGTGACATGACATAAGCATAGGACATCCACTAGCATCCTTTCACTGCTGAGATTAAAGAGAATGGGATGAGTCGAAATGAGAGAGTCCAATTCGAGATTAACTGCCCTTGTTGAAGGGTTAACTGATTGGGGAATTGAGTATTTTGTTTACGTTCCTTCTTCACACTCTGCCCCTGTTATTCGTGGCTTGATTTCAGCTGGTGTTGCAAATGTAATGGCCAACCGAGAAGAAGAAGCTGTTGGTATTGCAAGTGGATTGGCATTAACTGGTAAAAAGGTTGCAATTATCATGCAAGATAATGGATTCGGTAACGCACTTACTGCACTTGCCACATTTGCTCAGCCATACCAAGCCGGCTTTCCAATTTTTGCAAATACCCGTGGTGGCCTCGGTGAATATAACTCGATGGTTCACTCAATTTCTGACTCAAATCCAGATTTACTTAAGAAAATAGGAGTTCGTGTTGAAGAGTTAGGAATTAGCGATTCACCAGAAGTGTGGCGATCTTCTTCGCAAGCAGTTGCACAGATGGCCGTTATTCAGCGCCGTCCGGTAGTTACTCTCTTCGAATCACTTCACCCGGGCATGGAGACAATCAAATGAAAAGAATTGAAGCGCTCGAAGTACTAGATCAAATTTTTGGTAACGACCCGCTCATCATCACCTGTGGTGCGACGGCCCGTGAAATGGCAAGTATTTCTCAAAAGAAATCCCATCTTCCTCTTCTTGATTCCATGGGTTTAACCACTCCAGTAGGACTTGGAGTTGCGTTAGGAGTTAAAGGTCGAGTGGGAGTAATTGATGGTGACGGCTCATTATTAATGGGCTTTAGCATTCTTCCAACATTAAAAGCGTATGGTCCTAAGAATTTGATAGTTATCGTTCTAGACAATGGTCAACACGCATCAGCTGATCTCATGCTTTCTCAAGCCTCTGATGTTGATATAGCTGGCGCAGCCAAGGGATTAGGACTTTGGGTAGGTCAGTGCGATAGCGCAGATGAAATGAAGTCTCTGATTGCATCACGCACAGGAGCGGATGAGATTTCAATGATTTTTGTAAAAATCGAAAAAGGAAATACTCCAGGCATCCCATTTTATTTAGCGAACCCACCTAAATTGAGTGCAGATTTCGTCGAAAGTATTAGTTCTTAGATTGCGCGGTTAGCGCTGCCTTTTCTATTCCTTCATCGATTATTTGCTTTAGGTAACCAGCGACACAATCAACAAAGCCATTGAGTTCACCCAATTCAGGTGAAAATATCTGCGCAGTTGAAAATACAGAGTGAACAAAAACTGTCGGATCTGTTGTCATCCCAGCAAGTTCAACTAATTTTGATTTAGCCGGATCTTTCATTGCCTCAGCATGTACGCCTGGAGAAAAGCCTTTGAGCGGGGCAATACAAGCCAGCCATGCAGCTACGGTGAGTGAAATAAATTGCGGCGTATGCCGAGATTGTGCGTGAAAGAGAACAGGTTCGGTAATTCGTTGTGGAAGTTTCGTGGATCCATCTGAACCTACTCTGCTGGTTCGATCTCCCAAAATAGTATTAGACCAGCGGCCAATTAGTTGACTGATGTAACCATCTGAAGTTAAAGCAGAAGGCATCGTGAAAGTGGGCAAGAACTCATTATGTAAAATTGAATGAACTGCTGTTTCAATGAAAGGTGTGGATTGAGCGCCCGGAATAGTTTCTTCTCCTGCTAATGCGCCAAGATAACTTAACAATGAGTGAGTTCCATTGAGTAATCGTAACTTCATTAATTCATAAGCGGCAACATCATCGCTAAAAATTGCACCTACCTTTTCCCAGGCTGGTCTTCCGGCAGCAAATTTATCTTCAATTATCCACATTGAGAACTCTTCTGCAGGAACTGGGGAATCATCATGCACCCCTAACCCTTCTTCAACCATCTTCAGGTGTCGTTCTTCAGTACCTGGCACTATTCGATCAACCATGGAATTTGGGAATGTAACTGACTTTTCAACATAACTTCTCAGTTGTGCGTTATTGCCCATCGCATTGATAAAGTCGTAAGTTAATTGGCGGGTGCGATCACCATTTCCGGATAAATTGTCACAACTAAGAACAGTAACTGGTGCACCATGGCTGCTTGCTCTCTTTTCAAGACCTCGGACAATTATTCCGATTGCACTCTTTGGAGCAATGGGATTTTGCAAGTCATGCTCTATCTCAGGGGCTTGCATATTTAACCCACCAGTAATTTGCGAGATGAGATAGCCAGCCTCTGTCACAGTCAGAGAGATAATTTTCGTGCTTTCTTTAGCCATCTCTTCAAGGGTTTCTGTAACTCGACTTGGACCACCGATTGCAGCGGTATGTATTCCTGGAATAACAATTGCCTGTGAAGTTGGCGAAATTGTTGCAATCGCATAAAGATTATCTTGGGATGTCATTGCTTGGGCGATTGTGGTGCTTCGCAATGAATAGGCAAATATTCCCCAGTCACCGCCAGATTCATTAACTGCCAACGCTGTATAAAGGGCAAGATGAGCACGATGGAAATTACCAAGGCCGATATGAACGATTCCAGTTGCTGGTGTTGATTTCAGCAGCAACGCTGATAGTGGCGCTGTAGCTTTATTGAGGGGCGGATATTGAGTCGATGACGCAGATACCATTAACAAAGTATAGTGCGCAGATGAGAACTTTCATGATTGCTGGAAAGCTAGATGCAGAGTTGAAAGATCTCCCAATTCCAGAGCCAGAATTAAATGAAGTTCGAATCAAAGTAGCATTTGTTGGCGTTTGTGGTTCAGATCTGCATTATTACTTTGAAGGAGCTAATGGTGCTTTTATTGTGCAGGAGCCACTCATACCTGGACATGAACTCTCAGGAACTATCGATATCGACCCAAGCGGCGAGTTCGCTGTAGGAACAGCAGTTACTGTGCACCCCGCTACATTTGGAAAACCCTCACCTGAAATTGAAACTGACCCGCATATTTGGCCAGGTGGAAAATATTTGGGAAGTGCTTCAACAATGCCTCACACCCAAGGCGCTATGTCAGATTACTTTATTGCGCGAAAAGACATGGTTCGTATTCTGCCTACGGGCTTATCACTTAAAGATGCTGCTCTTGCTGAACCTCTAGCAGTTGCGCTACATGCGATAAATATTGCCGAAGGTGTTGCAGATAAGAAGGTCTTAGTTTCAGGATCAGGTCCTATTGGTTTGCTAGTTGCAGCTGCCGCTCGTATCAAAGGAGCCCGAGAAGTTGTTTGTACTGATGTACTAACTGGTCCACTCGAACGCGCACGTGCAATTGGCGCCACTAAAACTATACAAATTTCAAAAGAAGAATTACCTGATAGTTACTTTGATTGCGTTTTTGAATGTTCAGGTTCACCAATTGCTCTGAGTTCAGCGTTGAATGCTGTTCGGCGCGCAGGAACGGTCATTCAGGTAGGAATGTTAGGTGCCGGCCCACAACCAATAGCTATCGCATCCCTTGTCTCCAAAGAGATTCGGCTCAAGGGCGCATTTAGATTCAATAATGAAATAGCAGATGCCGTAGAGCTACTCGCAACACATCCAGTAATTGCAACAACTATTACTCATGTATTACCGGCAAGTGATGTAGCCAAAGCATTTGATATCGCTAAGGATTCACAAGTTTCGGGAAAGGTTTTAGTTGATTTCCAATAATCCAGATGTAGCCGATCAAAGAAGAGTCATTCTTGTTGGTGCGATGGGTGCTGGAAAAACAACCATAGGTCGATTAATTGCTGCACAACTTGATTGGCCATACATTGACAATGATTATGAGATGTCAAAAATGGCTTCACTATCCATTAAACAACTTTCAACCCTAGATATTCCCTCGTTGCATATCCTTGAAGAAAAGTATTTAAAGGATGTTTTATCCCGCCCAGGACCTCTTGTTGCTGGCGCAGCAGCATCTGCGGCAGATAGTGAAGAACTTATCGAAGCGTTAAGAAATCAATGCACAATCTATTTACACACACCGCTAGAAATTCAAAAACAGCGAGCAGGAAATTCAGGCGTAGGTCGCCAAGGTTTAGTAGAAAACGCAGTTGATATTATTCGTGATCGTTACGAGCGCCGTGACCCGCGCTATCGACAAATAGCATCGCTAGTGATTGATACGACCAAAGACCCAGAAGGTGATGCAGCACGAATTCTTGAATTCTTAGCTGCTAAGCACTAGCCCAACGAAGTAATGGGGCGGCATCCGTCGGCATATTTTCTGCAATCCACGCAGCACCATCCAAGTTATCTCCGCGTGCATTAATAAATTTCGCTTGTGGAAGCACCTTTAAAACTGCGGCTTGAATTCCTTGCACGTAAGCAGAATTCTTAGAAGGTCCACCTTGAATTGCAATCTCCGGGTCATCATCGGCTGTCCCACCTGTGCCAAGCCATGTGGCAATGATGGTTTGTGCCAATAAAAATGCGCCTTCATTTCGAATCGAGATTGCAGTTGGACTACCCGCATCAGCTGCAATAAAAAGATTTATGGCAGAAGCAATTGCGAGAGTTGCTGCATCTGCTGCATTTTTCACATCCAATGCATCATAAGCGGCGACTTGATTCTTAAATGTATCTAACAAAATCTGATCGTCACCGCGTCCTTGCCGAATTCCAAGTGCCTTAGTAATTCCTGCTTTGCCCAGCCAAAAGCCACCACCTTCATCACCAAACGTGCTTCCAAGTCCATCACGATGTGCGAATTTTCCATCCTTGCCTCCGACACTTACAACACCACCACCGATTGAAAGTACAACACCTTTGCTTCCTGCAAGTGCACCAATAAAACCAGCAAAACCATCATCTATAACAGCTACTTTGTTTGCACCAAAAAACTTATTGCATAGTTCAAGAAAAGGTTGCGGATCTGTTACTTGTCCACCAAATCCAGTGCACGAAAGTGCGACCGTGTTCACACTTAGTTTTTCGATTTCTTCAAATATTGCACGCAGTGCTGGCAGTGGATGTTCGCCAGCTAATTTGCCTCTGGTGGAATTTATCGAGATCTCACCCGTACGAATGCGGCTTCCTGACTGGCCTAAATCCACGACGAACGTCATAAGTTGAAGAATAGTGGAAGAGTTATGGGAAGATAAGCCCATGAAGCAATTAGGCGCAATAATGTCTTCGGAGATTGCGCAGACTCCAACAGTATTTTCCGCGATTCTGGAAAATGTGGACGCCTTTGATTCGGTTAAAGATGTTTTAGTTGAACAAAAAATTCAATCTGTTCTTATCTTGGCTCGTGGCACATCAGATAACGCGGCTCATTATTTGAAATATCTCATCGAAACTCAGATTGGTCTGCCAGTTGGCTTAACCTCACCATCATCTGTCACCATTTATAACTCACAATTAAAATACAAAAATACCCTTGTCATTGCAATCAGCCAAAGTGGTCAATCTCCAGATCTTGTCCATTTTGCAACTGCGGCCCGTGAAGCCAATGCGTATCTCATTTCAATGACTAATGATGAATCTTCTCCACTTGCAAAAATTGCTCACCACCATTTTTCTCTCCTTGCTGGCCCAGAATTAGCAGTGGCTGCAACCAAGTCCTATAACGCACAGTTATTAGTTTCATATCTTTTGGTGTGTTCATGGACTGGCAAGAAAGTAAATGCGGCCCAGATCATTGCCGAAGCACAGCGCATTGCAACTGATGCAGGCCTAGTCGCTAAGGCAGTTGTTAATACAACGCGCAATAATGAAATCGTGATTTTAGGTCGAGGCTTCGCATATCCCAACGCCCGTGAGGCAGCTCTAAAGATTCAAGAGACATGCAAGATTTCAGTTCAGGGTCTGTCGACCGCTGATTATCTGCACGGTCCAATCTCTGCACTGACTGCCGATACTCAAGTATTTATCGTAGCTCCGGCACACATGCCTGCCCAATCAATCGTTGAAGCAACAACCAAGATTCGCAAAACTTCTAATCGAATTTTTTGGATTGGGAATGGCGGAACTCCTAGTGGTGATGACATTGTTTTAGCGGGATCTAATTGTGATGACGAGATTACTTCGAATCTCGTTGATGCCATGGTTTTACAACGCTTTGCAATGGAGTTTGCCGTTGCATCAGGCTTTGATCCCGATGCCCCAGAAGGTCTATCTAAAGTAACTCTTACTCACTAATTAAAGTAATGCTGCTAGTGGAAGCGTTATAACTCAGTAAATCTGCACGCATTCCTACCGCAATATCTCCACGATCTTTGAAGCCTAAACGTTTGGCTGCTCGCATAGAAGTAGCGGCAACCGCCTCTTTAACTGATAAACCAATTGAATCAACGGCATTAATAAAGACTGCGTCCATAGTTAAAACACTTCCGGCAAGAGCACCATTACTTTCAAGACGCGCCACGCCGTCCTTTACAGTCACTGCCAATTTTCCGATTGTGTACGAACCATCGGTTGCACCTGCCGCAGCCATAGCATCCGTGATCAAAATGATGCGTGAACCAAGAGCCGTATAGATTTCACGTGCAGTAGAAAATGCAATGTGGTGACCATCTAAAATGAGTTCTACCGCCAAGCGATCATCGGCTACAACTAATGATGCAAATGATCCTTCGGTCAAAGATTTGTTCATACCGTTCATAAAGTGGGTAACAACGGTTGCACCAGCATTAGTACCGGCAGCAGCATCGATAAATGCCCCATCAGTATGACCAATCGCAACGGTTACACCTGCAGCTGATAAATATTTTATTACCTCAATCGCACCAGGTAATTCGGGGGCGATAGTGATCATCTTTATCGCACCATCAGCTAATTCAATGAGCTCTTTAATTTCAGTTAAATCAGGGGCTACAAGTAAGGCAGGATCATGAGCCCCGCAACGTGCATGCGAAAGATACGGGCCTTCTAAGTGAATTCCTACAATCTGACCACGCTCATAAAATGGTTTTAAGCGCATGATTTGTTCTTTGATTGTTTCTATTGGTTCAGTGACAAGTGATGCCATTAATGAAGTTGTTCCATGCCCACGATGAGTTTCGATGACTGAATGGATCTCACCAGGTGTTAACGCTGAAAAATATTTTCCGCCGCCACCATGGCAGTGAATATCCACAAAACCTGGGATTAAAACACCATCGATGATCTGATCAGGGGAGGGATTGACCCCTTTATTGACTGACCTAATGAGATTCTCAGATATTTCTACCCAGGTGTCACCAACAAGCGCGCCAGCAATTACCGCTGATTTTGCTTGAATGATCATTGATCAACCAACCAGATCGCGATTGCGTTTGATTTCGCGATCATGCTTACAAGGCATATCTAAATGCTTGGCATAGCAAGGATCGCAAAGCAGAACGAGTTGGTGACATTGCGGCTTTTGGCAGTTTCTAAACTCTTTAGTCAAACCTTCACAGTGTGCACATTTTCCAATTAACTTGGTGTGATCACTAAAATCAATTGTCAGACGGTCATCAAATGTATAAAGCGAGCCTTCCCATAGCCCGTCATCGCCAAAGGCATTTCCATAGCGAACAATGCCGCCCTTAATTTGATAAACCTCTTTAAAGCCACGATTCTTCATAACAACTGAAAGGATTTCGCAGCGAATACCGCCAGTGCAGTAAGTAACAATTGGCTTGTCCTTCATGTGGTCGTACTTGCCACTTTCAATCTCTTTAACAAAATCATGTGAGGTTGTTACATCCGGAACCACAGCATCTTTAAACTTACCGACTTTGGCTTCGAAGGCATTGCGGCCGTCAAAGAAAACTACTTCATCGCCACGTTCTTCAACTAGTTTATTTACTTCTTCTGGACGTAAGTGAACGCCGCCCCCGATTACGCCATTTTCATCAACTTTAATCTCACCTGGATTACCAAAAGCCACAAGTTCATCTCTAATTTTAATTTTTAATTTAGGAAAGTCATTGCCAGTGCCCTCAGACCATTTGAAATCAATCTTTTTAAATCCTGGATATTGGCGAGTGGCTTTGATGTATTTCTTGACATCATCCATATGCCCGCCAAGGGTGCCGTTGATTCCATGAGGTGAAATTAAAATGCGTCCCTTTATATTGTGAGATTCACATAAAGTTTTCTGCCACAACTTAACCGCTTCTGGATCGGCAATCGGTGTGAAGCCATAGTAGAGAATGATTTTATTAAAGTTCATTTCACTAGGCCCTTTCTGCTAAAAGCAATGAAACTAATTCGTGTGGTTCAAAAAATTGCGGCCATTGTGGGTTTTGACGACCAACACCATGGGCAATAACAAAAGAAGCGCGCTCCCGTGCACTATCTCCACCATGCCCACCTTCATCAATGTGTCCGTGATCAGTTGTTATAACAACTAACCATGGCTCTTCTTGACTAGCACGGGCTTGTACTGCTTGAAGTAAATTATCCAAGTATGCATCGATTCGCGCAATTGCCCCCTTGTATTCATCTCCAATTGAGCCAAAAGCATGACCAGCTTCATCGACTCCACAGAAATAGATAAAGGAGACATCAGGTGCGTGCTGGGAAATTGCATAGTTCGCCGCTGCGGCAATCTCAGCGTCAACTTGTGTGTATCCATACGTTTCACCATCACGAACTAATACACGGTGGCGAAGTCCTTTGGCTTGTTCACGACGCTCATGAATAACTGGTCCATGACCAATCGGATCAACAAGAGGTGGCCATCCAGCTGCAGCAAAAGTTGTAGTGCTCTGATC
>WLIQ01000003.1 GCA_009726135.1 Actinomycetota bacterium
AAGAAGGAAGACATCAAGTTAGTCGATGTCCGTTTTACCGATCTTCCTGGAATCCAGCACCACTTTAACGTTCCAGTTGAATCATTTGACGAGGCTGTTTTTACTGATGGCTTGATGTTTGATGGTTCATCAATCCGTGGATTCCAGTCAATTCATGAATCAGATATGAAACTGTTGCCGGTTCCAGAATCTGCATACCTCGATCCATACCGTAAAGAGAAGACTCTGATCATCATCTTCTCTGTTCACAATCCAGTTGATAACTCTGCATACAGCCGTGATCCACGCGGTGTTGTAGCTAAGGCAGTTGACTTCATGCGTGCCCAAGGAATTGCTGATACAGCATTCTTTGCACCAGAAGCTGAATTTTATGTTTTCGATCGTGTTCGCTTTAAGACTGATATCAACACTGCTTATCATGAGATTGATTCTTATGAAGGTGCTTGGAATACGGGAATTAAAGAAGATGCAGATGGAACACCGAACCGTGGTTACCGTACGCGCGTAAAGGGTGGATATTTCCCAGTATCACCAACAGATCAGTTTGCTGATCTTCGCGATGAGATGGTTATGCAACTTGGAAAAGTTGGACTCCTTGTAGAGCGCTCACACCATGAAGTCGGTACAGCAGGTCAGATGGAAATTAATTATCGCTTCACCGATATCTTGCATGCTGGTGATGATGTAATGAAGTTTAAATACGTCATTCGTAACACTGCGTGGCAAGGTGGCAAGACTGCAACATTTATGCCGAAGCCACTCTTTGGTGATAATGGTTCTGGAATGCACGTTCACCAATCACTCTGGAAAGATGGAAAGCCTTTGTTCTTCGGTGATGGATACGGCGATCTCTCAGACATGGCCCGTCACTATGTCGGTGGATTGTTAAAGCACGCTCCGTCATTGCTTGCTTTTACAAACCCAACTGTTAACTCATACCGTCGCTTAGTTCCAGGTTATGAAGCTCCAGTAAATCTTGTTTACTCAGCTCGTAACCGCTCGGCTTGTATCCGTATCCCAATTACTGGATCCAATCCAAAGGCTAAGCGCATTGAGTTCCGTTGCCCAGATCCATCATCAAATCCATATCTAGCATTTGCTGCGATGTTGATGGCCGGTCTTGATGGAATCATTAATAAGATCGAACCACCACTACCTGTAGATAAAGACTTGTACGAATTAACAGGCGATGAAGCCGCTGCTATTCCACAAGTTCCAGGATCACTTGATGAAGTGCTCAATAACTTAGAGCGCGACCATGAGTTCCTACTTAAGGGTGGAGTATTTACTAAGGACCTTATCGAGACATGGATCGAATTCAAGCGCAAGCAAGAAGTTGATTATGTTCGCTTACGTCCACATCCAGCTGAGTTCGAACTGTATTACGACATCTAAAAACGCACCTTACGACAAAGCCCGTGCCACTTGGTACGGGCTTTGTCGTATCCGGACATAGTAGATTTCCACCATGTTCCTAGATGCCCTCATCGCTATTTTCTTCTTTCTAGTTGGTCTAGAGATTAAGAACGGTATCAAGGATTTCAAAACGGCCATCGTTCCCATCGTTGCAGCTTTAGGTGGCATGATTTTTCCCGCTGGTATTTATCTAATTATTAACCCGGGCTCACATGTTTGGGCTTCATCTATGCCTACGGATATTGCACTTGCCTTAGGCGTTCTTTCATTATTAGGCAAGAGGGTTAATCCGCATGTGCGCTTATTCCTATTAACCCTTGCAATTGCAGACGATTTATTTTCACTCATTGTTTTGGCGATCTTCTACGGCGATGATCTTGAGCCAATCAAGGCATTAACAACTTTGGGGGCTGCTGCGATTGGATTCATGCTGCCCTTGAGAAATCATGCGCTCCATAAAATCATTAAGGTTCTTACACCCGTATCTACATTTTTCATTGTGCCGGTAATTGTTATCGTAAACATTCCGCTGGATATCAATATCGGAGCTTTCACATCAAAAACAACGATCGCGATCATTATTGCCAGGTCTATCGGCAAGATTATTGGTATTACTTTATTTGCATGGTTAGTTTTGCGCTTAGGCGGTCATTCAAAAATTGGACTAAAGGAGATTACCGGAGTAGCTACGTTGGCAGGCATGGGATTAACCGTTGCTTTGGTGATTGCAGATATCGCTGCCCGCTCTGAAGCAGAATTAGATCAAATCAGGCTCGGATTATTTATTTCAGCGATTATTTCCGGGCTAGCGGGATATATCTGGCTTAGAAGGACTCCTGCGCAGCTATAGATTTTCTCGATAAGAGAATGTGTCCAACAAAACCAATGGCAAGAGCTGCAATAACTCCAACGTTTGCATATGCCCAGGCTCCATCTTTACCGCCAATGAGGAACAGTAAATACCCCTGCCATGATAACCATGTCGCAAAAGTATTTGTTACCAATCCCCATCCGACAATCGAGCCCACGAGCATGAGTGCAAGTGATTTCTTGTTCCAAGCACCGTATCGCCCAACTGGGTTATAGAGATCTTCTTCTGAGTAAGGATTCTTTCGCATGATGACATCGGCAACAAAGATTGCTGACCACACTGCAACTGGCACGCCTAAAGTAATTAAAAATCCTTGGAAGGGAAAGAAAAAATTATCAGCAAACCAAACAATATAGATTGTTCCAGCCAACATAATGCCGGCATCTATAGAGGCTGCAATATGGCGCTTGACCGGTAAACCGATAGAAACAAGGGTTAATCCGGAAGAATAAAGATCAAGAATGGCTCCCCCAACTAAACCTAGTACGGCGACCAAAGCAAAAGGAATCAAGTACCACGTAGGGAGCAATGTTGTTAGCGCGCCGATGGGATCCAATGAAATTAAATCACTTAACTCTTTACTACTTCCAGCAAGTGCGCTGCCATAAATAACGAGAACAATAGGAATAATTGATGCTCCTAGTGTTGTCCAGCCAACCACAGCTTTGCTTGAAACGCTGCGTGGCAAGTAGCGCGAATAATCGGCGGCAGAATTAACCCAACCCAAACCTATTCCTGTTATTCCAAAAATCAGCGCGCCAATAAAGCCTTGGGTCGATCCATCTTTAATTGAATTAACAACTGACCAATTAACACTATCGAAAGTCAAAGCAATATAGACAACAGTCATAAAAACAGTTACTAGTGTTAGCCATTTTTGAATCTTCATTATCGTTTTGAAGCCAAGAACTCCCCCAACAACAGTCAGAGATACGGCAATAACAAAACCAATAACAAGAGAAAGGTCATGATTAATGTTGCCCAGGCGAGCAAATACGGTGCCGGTAGCAAGAGTTGCTAGTGAAACTAAAACTGTTTCCCAACCAACAAAAATTAGGTAAGACAGAGCACCTGGCACAACGTTTCCTTTAACGCCAAAAGCTGCGCGAGATAAAATCATTGTTGGGGCATTTGATTTCTTGCCCGCAAGTGAACTCATTCCGACTACAAGGAAAGATAAAACTGTTCCAAATATTGCCGCAAAGGTTGCTTGCTTAAATGAAATTCCAAAGCCTAAGAAAAATGAGCCGTATGACAGGGCTAGGAGTGAAACATTTGCGCCACACCAAGGCCAGAAGAGAGATTTAGCCGAACCGCTTCGTTCTGATTCTTGAATCAGATTGGGACCATTGAGCTCTAATTCAAAAATTGGCATTGTAGAAGTCTACTTCTTGCGGCGCCTAAGAATGAGTAGTGCAAGACCAATGATCAACACGGCCCCGACTGCTGTTACTAGTAAATTACTACCACCTTCTTCACTGATACCAGCATCTGACTCGGCGCTTTCTTCACTTTGAGCGCTAATAAGCATTGGGGTTTCACCCACTGTAAAACTGTAGTCGCCCTCAACTGGATGACCATCTTCGGAAACGATTCGATAATGTACCGAGACCAATCCAGTTACTTCAGTTGAAATCAATTTCGTAGAAATCTTGGATCCATCCACGGTTGATGTTGGTTGCGAAATTATCGCTCCTTGATCATTGCTAACCGTTACCGAATTTACTGTGGTATTTCCTAAAGTTTGCAGTTTGCCGTCGAATTCAATGGAGACTTCGGTCGGTGCTGCAACAACCTTTGAATCAGCCGCTGGAAGCGCTTGCGTGATATCTCCGTGAGCGAACGCATTAATGGGAGAAGCGATAAGAAATAGTGCACATAAGGTGAAGAGCTTTTTAATCATTTAGTCATCTTAGTCAAGAAAGAAGTCGAGCAGGAAGTCCTTAGTGCCCGGAGTTACTGAATACTTTTCAAGATCAGTAATGCCTTCAGAAGCTAAAACTTCATCATCGACAAAGAAGTTTCCTGTGCATTCTGCGGCTGGGCGATTAAAGATTATGTAAGCAGCATCGGCCAAAATCTGCGGGGTGCGACCCGCGGTTGCATCAATTCCAGGAATCATTTGGAGCGCTGCAGTATCAATGACCGTTCGTGGCCACAGGGCATTAACCCCAATACCATCGCGCTTAAACTCTTCGGCCATTCCCAAAACACACATACTCATCCCGTATTTAGCCATTGTGTAAGCGACATGGTTTTTAAACCAAACTGGTTTCATTGATAGCGGTGGCGATAAGTTCAAAATATGAGGATTGCGCCCTTCAGCGCTTGATTTGCGTAAATAAGGCAGTGCAGCCTGTGAAGTTAAGAATGTCCCGCGTACATTGACATCAAACATCAAATCAAATCGCTTAGCTGGTGTTGCATCTGTGCGCGTTAAGTTAATAGCACTGGCATTATTGATAAGAATATCGATGCCACCAAAGGCTTCTGCTGCTTGATTAACCGCCGCTTCGATCTGCAGTTCATCCCGCAAATCACATTGAATTGCAAGGGCTTTGCCACCTGCGGCTTCAATTTCAGCCGCTGCTGTGTGAATAGTTCCTGGAAGTTTTGGATTAGGGTCTGAGGTTTTTGCCGCAATAGCAACGGATGCACCATCGGCGGCTGCGCGCAATGCGATTGCTAATCCAATACCGCGAGATCCTCCTGTGATGAATATGCGCTTTCCTGCAAGTGTCATGATTTCCCCTTCTTAGCCATAAACTTCATGAACGCTTCCATCGCTTCATCAGATTGCAAAGCCATGGCAAAGATTTCAAACTCTGCCTTCATTACTGCTGCCACAGATTCGTGATTGCGAGCCTTGAGCAAAGCTTTGGTATTGATAATTGCTTGGGGTGGTTGCTCGGCAATGTGTTGGGCAATCTTTGTTGCCCCGGCTAATGCATCAGCATCAATCTCTGCAATTAACCCCATTTCAAACGCTGCTTCTGCTCCAAATGATTCACCGGTAAAGAAAATCTTGGCAGCTCTTTGATATCCCACTAGTGCTGGAAAGAGGAAACTTGAACCTGCTTCAGGAACCAAACCTAAAGATGCAAAGGGCATAGAGAAGTTGGCAGAAGGTGCGGCAACGACAACATCACAATGCAAAAGCATCGTTGTGCCAACTCCCACTGCATTGCCTTTAACTGCGGCAATGAGTGGTTTAGGAAAGTTAAGCAATGCCGCTAAGAATTGGGCAACCTCTGATGAATCACTGGTGGGTGGATTGTCCATAAAATCGACGATGTCATTTCCAGCAGTGAAATGATCCCCTTCACTGGTAATTACGACGGCACGAATGCTGAAGTCCCCCGCAGCATCATTGAGTCCTTTAGCCAAGCCCGCGTACATTGCACGGGTGAGCGCGTTCATTTTTGCCGGCCTGTTGAAGGAAAGCGTCAGGATTGAGCCTGTTTGGGTCGTCAAGATTTCGGTCATTTGCCTATCTTAGTGTGGCTTTACCTGCCAATAAAGGAGGACAATGGGAGTACCGCGGAGAGGTGGCCATAACAATGGAGAGAGTCAGAATCGCACTACGTGAACTATCCCCTTTTGAGCAGTTAGTTCTCAGCCTTCTGTGCGAAGGTAAATCTAATTCTGCGATTGCCTTTGAAACTGCACATACAGAAAAAGTGATTGAAAATACTGTCAGCCGAAGTGCGCAAGTTTTTGGTATTAAATCTGATAGTCAAACAAATTTAAGAGTCCTACTCGCTTTAGCTTTTCGTACACATTACGGTGACAAAGCTTTTGATTCTTTGCACGTTGAATGTGCACACTTTGAAGTTGGCCCAGAAGGCCAGTCAATGTGCAACCGCCACGTAGAATAGTTGTTATTTAATCAATCACAATCGCTGAGGGCTACCCCTCCTCACATTTAACATCTCTCACATCGAGTGCTGACCCTCGCCCTTTTTAGATTCCCGTCACGGTTAACCGAGTTAACTATGTAATGCATCAATACACACGATGCCTAAAAGGGAGAGTAATAAAATGAAACGTAGAACTTTTGACAAACTTGTTTCTTCAGTGGGTTTGGGGTTAGCAGTACTTCTTTTGATCTTTGCAGGACTTCTAAATTTTGGTGCAGGATTTGCGAATGATTCAGTTCAGAGTCAGTTAGCAAATCAGAACATCGCTTTTCCAGTCGAAGCCGGGTTGCCAAGTGAAACTAAAGCTCAACTTACTAAATGGGCTGGTAAGCAAGTAACTACAGGAGAAATGGCCCGTGACTATTCAGATCTTTTCATATTAGAACATATGAATGCCGCAGCAACAGCCGTCATGGGAAAGCCAGCTACTTACTCTGAGGTTTCAACTGCTTACATGGCCGCAGAACGTGATGGTGTTACAACACCCGAGCAGTTACAAAAAATTGCAGATCTACGCGAAACGCTATTCCAGGGAAACACTTTGCGCGGAATGCTTCTTGAAGCATTTGCCTTTGGAACTCTGGGCGTTATCGCCGGATATGCAGCTATCGCTGCACTAGTTGGTGGAGTTCTTTTCCTTTTGCTTGCATTAGCTGGGTTTAGAAATATTCGTCGCACTCCTGAGGATGCGACGATTTAACCCTCAACTCTCCGTGAGGGGTTAGAAAAGGCCCCCTGGTTTTTACCAGGGGGCCTTTTCGTATTTACTTCCTTTTTGTTTTTAACGCTCAAGCTTTCCAGTTATAAAATCTTCAACCTTGTCATGAGCTTGTTCATCGGTGTATTGAACCGGTGGAGTCTTCATGAAATAGCTTGAAGGTGAAAGCAAAGCTCCACCAATCTTGCGATCAAGACCAATCTTTGCGCAACGTAGCGCATCGATGATTACACCGGCTGAGTTAGGTGAATCCCAAACTTCCAACTTGTATTCCAAGTTAAGAGGAACATCACCAAAAGCGCGGCCTTCGAGGCGAACGTAGGCCCACTTGCGATCATCTAACCATGGAATGTAATCAGAAGGACCGATGTGAACATTCTTGGCACCAAGATCGTGCTCTAACTGTGATGTCACTGATCCTGTCTTTGAAATCTTCTTAGATTCAAGACGATCACGCTCGAGCATGTTCTTGAAATCCATATTTCCACCAACGTTTAATTGGTAGGTGCGATCTAAGTGAACGCCACGATCCTGGAACAACTTAGCCATGATGCGGTGAGTGATTGTTGCTCCGACCTGGCTCTTAATATCATCGCCAACGATTGGAAGTCCTGCATCAGCAAACTTCTTTTCCCACACTGGGTCTGAGGCGATAAATACTGGTAGCGCGTTTACAAAAGCACAACCTGCATCGATTGCGCACTGCGCATAAAATTTAGCGGCAGTTTCTGATCCCACTGGTAAGTAACAGATCAAAACATCTACCTGCTCTTCCTTAAGAACTGCAACGACATCCACTGCTGGGGCATCGGATTCTTTTATTGTCTCGCGGTAATACTTGCCGAGGCCATCATTAGTAACTCCGCGAAGAACTGGGACACCAGTCTTTGCTACATCAGAGAACTTGATGGTGTTGTTTTCACTGGCCCAAATAGCATCAGCTAGATCAAGACCTACTTTTTTAGCGTCCACATCAAAGGCTGCAACAAATTTAACATTGGAGATGTGATACTCCCCAACGGTTGCATGCATCAGACCTGGAATCTCTTGATTCAAGGCAGCATCCTTATAATAGGTAACGCCTTGCACTAAAGAGTTGGCACAGTTTCCTACGCCAATTATTGCAACACGGATGTCGCCTTTACCGGTTGTTATGTTCACTCTATTTCCTCTCGGTTTTGATCATTTTTTCCAGCCAAGCAATCTCTCGATCAGCTGAGTCCAGTGAGTGACGTCGCCACTCCTCTAGATATTTATCGATTCCAATCGGTGACTTCTCGAGTTCACCGCGCAGAATCTCTGCTTTCTCCTTAAGGCGACGATGGCGTCCCTCAAGAATTCTTACTCTGTTCTTCGAAGATGTTGGAGAAAAAAATGCAAAGCGGATTTCAAACCCTTCGTCTTCCCATGTTTCAGGGCTAACGGTCTCGGTTAGATTTTCAAAACGAATTTGGCCTTTATCCGTAATGTCATAAACGATTCGCGAGCGCCGTGATGGAGAATCAACAACGGTCTCTTCAATCAAGCCCGCTTCCATCATTCTGCGAAGCTGTGGGTAGAGAACTGAAAATGAGAGAGCCCGGAATGGACCAAAAATTGCGCCCATGCGCTTTCGAAGTTCATAGCCATGTAAGGGTGTTTGTGAGAGCAGGCCAAGGAGGGCAAATTCAAGTGATTCACTACGTGAACGCATCGCTGCCCCTTCCTTACGTATCGGCTTACCTATCGGCGTATGTATCTATTCGATATATCGAGATGTAATCTATTGGGACAGGCGTCCAGGCGCAACCCGGACACGCCTCACGCTCATATTTCACCTGCACTAAAGGTGTGGCGTACGCCTCAGTACCCACTCGCCCAGTTCTACGCTGGGGATAACGCCAACCGCGTCTCGTGGTTGGCAACTCAGGAGATCTGAAAGGACGTCAGCAATGTCGCTACTCTCATGGAAACTACATGGAAACGGAAAGACCCTCTCCCCGGGCGCAGTTGTTTCAACAGATGAACGCCTTACATGGCCCCGCACTATCGGTGTTGGTCTTCAACATATCGCCGCAATGTTTGGCGCAACCTTCCTCGTCCCAATCATTACTGGATTTCCCCCAACAACAACACTTTTCTTCTCAGGAATCGGCACACTGCTATTCCTAGCCCTTACACAAAACAAAGTTCCTAGCTACCTAGGTTCATCCTTTGCTTTCTTAGCACCAATTGCTGCAGCTAAGACAAGTGGTGGAATGGCTAGTGCTCTTGGTGGAGTTGTAGTCACAGGTTTGATTCTGGCTGCAGTTGGATTGATTGTTCGCCAAGCAGGTATTGGTTGGATCAACTGGCTCTTGCCACCTGTAGTCACCGGAACAATTGTTATGGTGATTGGTCTGAATTTGGCTGGAGCTGCAAAAAATAACTTTGCTGCCGGCCCAATGATCGGTGTTATTACTTTGGCATCTATCGCATTAATCGCTGCGGCATCTCGTGGCTTTCTCAATCGCATCAGCATCTTCGCCGGCCTAGTTGTTGGCTATGTCGTTGCCCTCATTCAAGGTGATGTAAAAACAGAGATGATCACTGCAGCTAAATGGGTTGCAATGCCTTCATTTACTACACCAACTTTTGATGCCAAGGCAATTGTCTTGTTCTTACCCGTAGTCCTCGTGCTTATCGCAGAAAACGTTGGTCACGTTAAAGCAGTAGCTGCGATGACTGGCAAAAACCTAGATGACCAAATGGGTACTGCCCTTATGGCTGATGGTTTAGCTACAACCCTTGCTGGTATCGGCGGTGGCTCAGGAACAACAACATATGCTGAAAACATCGGTGTAATGGCAGCAACTCGTGTTTATTCAACGGCTGCATATTGGATCGCAGGTCTGGGCGCAGTTGGTCTATCGCTATCTCCAAAGTTTGGCGCAGTTCTTAGCGCTACACCAGTTGGAGCACTCGGTGGCGTTGGCGTTGCACTATTCGGAATGATTGGCGTTCTAGGCGCACGTATCTGGATAGAAGGAAGAGTTGATTTCTCTAACTCAACTAATTTAATCATCGCGGCTTCAGCTTTGATTATCGGTATCTCAGATATGTCATGGACACGTGGAGATTACACATTCAGTGGAATCATCAATGCAACATTGGTAGCCATCATTGGGTATCGCGTGCTCAGTTCAATTGCTTCATCGAGAGGTAATAACTAATATCTGACCTATGGTAATTCCTTCGCGGTTAGCTGAGTACGTCGTTGCCGCGATGATAATTATCTTGGCGCCTGGCCCGAGCGTGTTATTCGTAATCGCTCGGGCCATTGCGTGGGGTCGAAAGGTGGCCGTCTTCACCGTCGCAGGCAATGTCTCTGGTTCTTTTGTTTTATCTGTTTTTGTGGCTCTTGGTCTTGGTCCGATTTTGCAGAGATCAGATCTTGCATATACAGCAGTGCAATGGGGTGGTGGCCTTTACTTAATATATTTAGGTATTGATGCAATTCGACATCGTAAAATTCATGCCGCCGATATGACTAATCAAGGCGATAGTGCGCCATCTGCACTTCGCTCCATTCGTGATGGTTTTTGGGTTGGTGCCCTCAATCCCAAGGCAATTGTTTTTTATGCCGCAGTTTTGCCGCAGTTTATTGATCGGGATAAAGGACACATCACCGCCCAGTTAATTTTGCTAGGCGCTATCTTCTCCATCCTTGCTTTTATCTCTGATGGTTCTTGGGGTTTGTTGGCTGGAACTGCACGGGCGTGGCTAGCAAAAGATTCATCCCGCCTTGAAAAACTACGCGCAACCGGTGGAGGCATCATGATTTTGTTAGGACTATCGGTATTGTTCTTCGCAATTGTCAGTGTCTAGAGCCACAATAAGCATATGAAAAAACCGCTAAAGCCAGCACGCGAAAACATATCTCCTTCAGATTTAACTTTTGGACTCTCAACATGCAAACGCTGCTTGTGGGTGAAGTACTGGTACAAAGTCAGCGCTCCGATGACCATGCCTCTAGTTGGCACGTTGTCATCACTGCAAGAGGAGTTTTTTCAAAGAGCTGATATGCCAACTATTGATTCTTCCCTTCGCCCAGGAACAGTTACTAAATGGGGCGAATTTGTTAAGAGTAAGCCTATTCAAATAAAAGGCCAGGACACGCGTTGGCGCATTCTAGGAAAGTACGATCTGATTTCAACTAATGATGATGGAACAGTTGGACTCATTGACTGCAAAGTTTCAGATTCAGAACGAGATAGCGGTGCTTTTTACTCACCACAGCTTGAAGCATATGCCTACGCTCTTGAAAATCCTGCAGCTGGAAAAGCGGTCGAAGTAGCATCAATGGGTTTACTCGTGTGGAAACCGACTCATACTGTTGGAGATAAGCCAGATAACAGTGGCTTTGGCATTTATCAAAAATATGTTTCAGTAGAGCGCGATCACGATAATTTTATGCGAGTTATAGCTGACTTCATACATGTTTTAGAGGGCGATATCCCTGAATCGGGACCAACCTGTACTACGTGCCAGTTCCTTAACGTTCGTAATGGATTAGATCTTCTTTAATCTTCTTCGCCAGCTACGTTAATATCATCTGGGTTGGATTTCTTTGGTGCGTATGTATCAACATATTCCTGGCCAGACATTGCTTGGATTGCATTCATAATCTGATCTGTGCAATCACGCAGATACAATAAATCCGTTGAATCGCCATCGAAATACATAGGCTTTCCAAAGTGCATTCCAACTCGGTGAAGATTAGGGATGACTTTGCCTGTTGGCTGAATCTTGTCGGTGTTAGACATCGCTACGGGTATAACAGGTGCACCTGATTCAATTGCTAGGCGAGCGATTCCCGTGCGACCCTTATACAGGCGACCATCAGGTGATCGAGTTCCCTCTGGATAGATGCCTAAGCAATCTCCCTCTGTCAATACTTTTAAGCCAGTGATAAGGGCAGCTTCACTGCGTCGGCCCCCAGAGCGATCAACTGGAACTTGACCTAGTGCAATGAAAGTTAACTTCTTGAGCAATCCTTTAGCGCCAGGTGAAGTGAAGTATTCACTCTTGGCTAAGAAAGTAACTTTACGAGGAACTACCAGTGGCATAAAGATTGAATCACTAAATGACAAGTGATTAGAGGCGATGATTACTGGCCCCTTTGAGGGAACGTTTCGCAGCCCTTTTACTTTGGGGCGAAAGCCGGCCATCAGAAAGGGTGTCAAGAAAGCACGCAAAGTTCCGTAGGGCAGGTTGTTGAGCACGGCTCTAATTTAGTGGCTATTGCCAGATATGACACTATCTGGGGGTGAGTAATCCCGGCCCTGGCCATAGCGAGTCCGATGAGGAAGATCTCATTCGTAGCGAGTTTGAATCTATCGTTTCTGGTCTCTCATTAGATGAATCAGTGCCGACAACCTATCTGGATGAGCTGGAAAAGTTCGAAGATGCCAATAGATTTATTGCACCTAATCCACCACGTCAAAATATTAGACAAATGTTTAGGTCAGCACAGTTGGCGGTTAAAAAATGGTTTAACCGCCGATATCACGAAGATGACGGAGTGGAATTATGAGTCAATTTAAATGGGGAATCATCGGAACTGGTGGCATTGCTCACGCTTTTGCAAAGGATTTAACCCTACTTGAAGGCCACAGTGTTCATGCAATTGGATCGAGAAACCAAGATTCAGCACAGAAATTTGCTAGTGAGTTCAATGCACCACAAGCGTACGGGTCGTATGAAGAGTTAGCTCACGATCAAACTATTGATGCAATTTATGTTGCGACACCTCATCCATCACACATGGAAAATGTTATGCAAGCTTTGAATGCAAAGAAGCCAGTTCTGTGTGAAAAGCCATTTTCTGTCAATGCTAGACAGGCACGTGAAATGGTTGCTACGGCTAAGACAAATAATGTTGCCCTCATGGAGGCAATGTGGGCACGCTTCCTTCCGCATTATGCAAAAATTCGCGAAATTGTTGCAAGTGGCATTCTGGGCCCAATTACAACTATTCATGCAGACCATGGACAGCGTTTGGCAGATCAAAATATTACTCGACTTGTTGAACCTTCACTAGCTGGTGGTGCTCTACTAGATCTAGGGATCTACCCAATTTCCTTTGCCCACATGATTCTCGGTGTGCCCAATTCAATTACAGCTAAAGCAGTGTTTACTGAAAAAGGTGTCGATGCACAGACATCGATCATTCTTGATTATGCCCAAGGTGCACAAGCAGTTCTCAACACGAGCATGATTGTTCAGACTCCTTGTACGGCCGTTGTTGCAGGTCTTAATGGCTACCTTGAAGTTGACCGTACTTTCTATAACCCAGCAGCAATGCGCGTAACACTCTACGATGGAAGCATCACCGAATACCCAAATACATATATTGGACATGGACTTCGAGAGCAAGCCGCTGAATTTGCACGAATAGTTAAAAGCGGAGAAAGGGAATCTCCGATTCTCAAACTCGAAGACACGGTGGCAATTATGGAGATTATGGATACCGTCCGTGCGCAAATTGGGTTGAAGTATCCTTTTGAAAATTAACTTCTAGCTAAATCAGCAACTCCAACAAGACCGGCCTCATTACCAAGTTGCGCCGCAATAACTTGAGGGTAAGGATGTTTTCCAGCAAAGGGCATGGTCCGCTCTAATGATTCGCGGGTTGGCTTTAAAAGAATCTCCCCCGCATCAATTACTCCCCCGCCAATTACCACGCAGGCAGGATCGAGCAAAACCGACAGCGATGCGATTCCGGCTCCTAGCCACTGACCTGTCGTGTTGAAAGCAGCTAATGCAACGGGATCACCATCTCGTGCTGCCTCAGTAATCACTTGACCAGTTAAGCCAGCAACCGTCCCATCGCCTCGCGAGAGTAAATTACGTGCAATCTCTGGTGAAGCGTTTATGGCTTCACGGGCGTGACGAAGCAATGCATTTCCAGAGGCGTACTGTTCGAAACATCCTCGTGCGCCACATCCACAGATATGTCCATCAGGAACAACACGCATGTGACCAAACTCTGCGGCAATTCCAAATGCGCCGCGATAAAGATCACCGTTAACAACAATACCGCCACCAATTCCTGTACCAACAGTAAGCATCATCATGTGATCTTGATTTTTTCCGGCACCAAACTTTGCTTCACCCCATGCAGCAGCGTTAGCATCATTTTCAATGACAACTGGAAGTCCAATAAGTTTGGTGAGCTGATTATCTAAATCAACACCATTCCAATCCGCAATGTTTGGTGTAGCGAGCATCGTTTTGCGATCTGATGAAACGAATCCTGCGGCAGAAACTCCAACACAAGAGACGCTATGTTGCTGCAGTAATTCTTTTGCAACTTCGGCAATAGTCTGAGTCAGAGCGCTTCCACCTTGACGTGGTGTGTCTTTTCTAGCTGTAGTGAGTACTTTTCCAGCATCATCGACTACGCCACCAAGAACTTTAGTTCCACCAACATCGATACCGATAGCTAATGACATTAAAGAAAATTAACCTTCTAGAGATGCTTTGAGCTGCGACAACGCCTGATCAATTGTTGTCTTCTCAGCTTTTTGGCGCATCATTGCCGGAATTGGCATCGATAAAGAAACTCCCAATTCGTAAGTAACTTGAGTTGTATCTTCATCGATTGCCTTAATCGAATAAGAACCATCCATACCCGCCAATAAATCTGCATCATCGAGGGAAAATGAAAGTTTTGCCGGAGCGCCAGACCAGTCGTAATCTAAAATTACCCGATCCTTCATCATGCCCGCATCAATAGTCATCTTTACTTTCGTGGCCTGACCTTTTTCATCGCTGGCCACCACTTCACTGGATTTGATGGAGCTTGACCAGGAAGGGTATTGATCGATGGCAAAAAGGGCGCTCTCAACGGCGGCCAGTGGGGCATCGATTGTGATTGTCGAACTACTCAAATCGCTCATGGACCCTAGGTTACCCTCTTCCGTAATTCTTATTTCTCACGCTAGCGTTAGCGCCATGAATGAAATCACAACGCCCGCCCTTGTCCCTGCGGCTACTGCCGGCAATCTCACCAATCTCATCGCTGAAAGAGCATGGTTTGAGCCAGAACGAGTAACCATGTCTCGTCCCCTCGGAGATGGATGGCAAAGCGTAACGGCGCGCGAAGTTGATGAAGAGATTCGCGCAACAGCTAAAGGATTGGTCGCAGCTGGTATCCAAATCGGTGATCGCGTTGCGATTATGGCCCGCACTCGTTATGAATGGACCATTCTAGATTTTGCAATTTGGTTTGCGGGCGCAATCGTTGTTCCTATTTATGACACTTCATCGGCTGAACAAATTGATTGGATTCTAAATGACTCTGGTTCAACAGGAATCATTGTTGAAACTCCAGCTCTTCGCGAACTAGTACAAACCGTTTTGCCACAACACACTAAGCACATCTGGATAATGACCGAAGATGTTCTCGCAGTGTTGCGTAATGCTGGTTCACACATCGGTGATGATGAAATCGATCGCAGACGTAATTCGCTAGGCCCAGATACTTTAGCCACATTGATTTACACATCTGGGACGACTGGTAAGCCTAAAGGCGTATCCCTAACTCACGGAAACTTTTTAGCTGAATGCGGAAACGTTGTACAAGGCGCGAGTGATCTTTTCTTAAAGCCCGGCGGTTCAACTCTGCTGTTCTTACCTGTTGCTCACGTATTTGGACGCATGGTTCAAATTGGTGCGATCAATGCTGGGCTTCACCTTGCACATTGCAGTGATCCCGTAGGTCGTCTTCCATTTGATTTAGCATCTTTTAAGCCAACGTTTGTTTTAGCTGTTCCTCGCATATTTGAAAAAATTTATAACGGTGCTGAAGCTCGTGCAGAGGCGGCGGGTAAAGGAAAGATATTTAGAAAAGCCGCTGATGTAGCAATCGCATACTCAGAGAGCATGGATAAGAAGGCAATCTCCCCTCTACTAACGCTCAAGCACGCTCTATTCGACAAATTGGTGTACTCAAAAATCCGTGCAGGAATGGGCGGTCGAGTTGAAGCTGCAATCTCTGGTGGTGCTCCGCTTGGAGTTCGTCTAGGTCACTTCTATCGTGGCGCAGGAATAACTATTTTAGAAGGCTATGGGCTAACCGAAACTACCGCTGGCGCAACTTTGAATTTAACGAGTGCACACCGCGTTGGCTCTGTTGGGCGTCCTATTCCAGGAACTTCTATCAAGATTGCCGAAGATGGCGAAGTTCTCATTCGTGGACCCATTGTGATGCGCGGTTACTGGCAAAATGATGCTGCTAACGCTGAAGTATTTGATCACGATCGATGGTTTAAAACTGGTGATCTTGGAAAACTCGATGAAGAGGGATTCCTTTACATAGTAGGTCGCAAGAAGGAGCTCATTGTTACTGCTGGTGGAAAAAATGTTGCACCTGCAGTTCTAGAAGATCGTTTGCGCGCACATCCCTTAGTCAGCCAGTGCATGGTCGTTGGTGATAACCAGCCATTTATTGCAGCCCTTGTGACCATCGATCAAGATTCACTTAAAGGTTGGGTGACAAACCACAAAAAAGAAGGCGCATCAATGGCAGATCTTGCTAATGATCCTGATCTAATCGCCGTCGTTCAAACTGCAGTTGATGATGCCAATAAAGCAGTCAGCCGTGCCGAATCTATTCGAAAGTTTGTTATCTTGCCAACTGATTTCACAATTGCTGGTGGACATTTAACACAAAAACTTTCAATTAAGCGCCATGTCGTTGCGAAGGAATTCGCAAAGGAGATCGAGCAACTCTTCACAAAGTAATTATGTGAGCCTTACACAGCGGGTAAAACTCGCACAAGAGCTACACGATGGCATAGCCCAAGATCTCGTGGGGTTGGGCTATGGACTTGATTCACTTCTTTTTGATGAAGAAGATGAAACCAAACGTGCCAGATTGCGAGGGGTCCGGTTAGATATCAATGCGTTAATCGAAAAGGTCCGTAAAGAGATTTTTGAGCTGCGAAGAGCTACAGAAATGGATGGACCCCTCAGTTCAGCAAATACTCTGCAGGACGACCTAGCTAAAAGTCTCAATGAAATAGTTAGGAATGCACTAAACCATTCTCAAGCTACTCAATTGTTTATTTCAATTAGAGATAATGGAATTGGTGGAGCTGAAGCAAAAAGCAGCCACTTCGGAATCCAAGGGATTCTAGAACGTATGCATGAACATGGTGCACAGATTAATCTGCAATCTGACTTCACTGGTACAACCTTGAAGATGACAGTTCCTCTAAGTGAGGAATCATGCAACTACTAATAGTTGATGATCACGCAATTGTGCGTGAAGGATTGAAGCGCGCCTTATCGCAAGAGGGTTTTGATTCCATAAATGAAGCAGATTGCGTTAGTGCCGCGCGAGCAAAGATTTCTGCATGTGCCCCCGATGTTGCCATCATTGATATCAACTTACCCGATGGAACTGGCTTTGAACTCATTCGATGGATTCGCTCTTATTCAAAATCGATTGGCATTGTTGTTCTGACTCTTCATCAAGAAGAGAACTATGTTGTGTCGGCCATGAATGCAGGGGCTAGTGCCTTTGTGTCCAAATCCGAACCAATCCCAATTCTTATCGCCGCCATCAGGCACAGCGCAATAGCCCCGTTAACCTTTAGTGCCAATGCCTTAGACAGAGTAATCCGACATAGTCATAGTGATTTGACCGCCCGTGAATTCGATTTACTTGCACAATTAGAAAAGGGAATGACGACTCAACAAATTTCAGAGCTCATGTTCATTAGTCAATCTACGGTCAAAACCCATTTGGCCTCTATTTATAGAAAGTTAGAAGTTAATAACAGAACTGCTGCGGTCCATGCAATGCATCAGCGAGGCTTAACCCGCTAGCAATGCGGCAAATTTACTTGCCCAAATTTCCCATCGCCACTCCTTGATGATCCATTGACGCCCTGAATCCCCCATGCTTCTTCTCAGTTCTTCATCCAATAAAAGTTCAATAACACGCTTTGATATTTGGTCGGTATTTTTGCCATCAACTACGTACCCCGTTATTCCTTCAATAACCGCGTCTGGAGCGCCACCAGATGCACCAGCCACAACAGGTAAGCCACATGCGCTTGCCTCGAGATAAACAATTCCTAATCCTTCAACTTCTAACCCAGCAAAACGTGAACGTGAAGGCATCGCGAAAATATCTCCTACGCAGATGTATCGTGGGAGCACCTCATAATTAATTCGTCCAATAAAAGTTACATTCTCGCTCAATTTATATTTGGTCACCATAGTTTCCAGATGCTTAAGGTATGGACCTTGGCCGATTAGCAACAGATGAGCATCGGGTACTTGCTTAAGAATAAGCGGCATGGATTGAATGAGAAAATCCTGACCCTTGCGATGTACTAGACGTCCCACACTTACGATTACTTTCTTATGTTCTAGGCCCAAAGATTTACGTAACTCTTTCGAAGAGTAAGGTTTAAAATGATCCGTATCGATACCCGGAGCAATCTTTACCATTGATTTTGCTGATTTATTACTTAAAGCGCCAGCAATTGCTTTACCCGTGAAATCACCAAGATAAGTAAGTGAATCAGAAGTTCTACCGATATGACGCATGATCAGACTAAATGGAAAAACTTTGGACCACCAAACTTCATGACCATGAGTGAGGGCAACAATTCGAGTAGCGCCTGCGCGCCGAAGTATTGAAGCCATCCAACCCAGTGGTGCAGCAGCACCGAATGCAACGGTTTTTATGTCTCTGCTACGGATTATCGTGGCGACCGCACGATTGACTCTTGGGGTAGGAAGCAATATTTTCGAGCGGTCTCGAACCACCTCAACACCAAAATCGCGCATCCATTGAGCATCATATTCTGCGACATCCTCTTGAGAAGATGTATAAACAACAATGCTGGATTTAGGTAAACGCTCAATTAAACCGATGATGAAGGTTTCAATCCCTCCGGCACGTGGGCCAAAATCATTGGTTACGAATAGAGTTTTTTCAGAAACGTCGCGCTCCCACTAATGGTTTTCTTCCCATTGTGCCGAGCGGAGCGATTTTGACACGCGAACCCGATCGTGGTGCGTGAACCATCTTGCCGCCCCCAACATAAATTCCAACATGGGAAATAGGACGTCCAAAAAATACTAAGTCGCCGGGCTTCAAAGTTTTTAAAGATACAGACTTTCCCAATCTTGCCTGTGCTGCAGAAGAATGCGGTAATGAAACACCGGCTGCTTGGTATGCGCGCAACGTTAAACCAGAACAGTCCCAAGTAACTAAGCCAGCAGATCCAAAAACATATCGATCACCAATTTGTTTGAGGGCATATTTGATTGCAGTACCTGCGCGTCCTGAAATTCCAGATAAGGCACGAGCTGCAGCTTGTGACGTCGCTTGGTCAGCATCTTCCTGCTCAGCTGCAAGTTTTGCTAACCGTTCACGTTCGGCCTTGGTTAACTTAGAAAGCAATGCCTCGGCCTGCGCTAATTTTGCTTGAGCTATGGCAGATTGAGCTTTAAACTTTTTCTCTGCGGCTATGACCAACGCCAATTTATCGTTGACCGTCATTGTTGTTGCATTTAAACGTTGCTGCGCTGCCTGATACTTTCGCAACTGTGCAGATTTGCCTCGACTAATGGCATCTAGGGCACCAGCCGAAGATAGGTACAGCGTGGGATCTGATGAAAAAAGAAGTTCGAGAGATTGACCAAGTCCACCGGCTTTATACTGCTCAATGGCAATGGTTCCTAAAGATTTTTGAAGTGCCGATAGTGTCTGGCCTTGTACAGCTGCCTTGGCTTTGATTCCATTGAGTGTTTTTGTTAGAGCCCCGAGCTTTACTTTTGCTTCCTGTGCACCTTCGGCCGCGGCCGTGGCGTCTTCTTCCAGCATCCGAACTTTGGCTTGGACTTCAGCCAGTGAAGGGGCAGCTTTGGCCGGTGCAAGTAACCCAACTCCCATGGCAATAGCCAGGAGCGCTGAAGTGAGAATGCGCCGATACATAGCCCAAAGGCTAACGAGGTTTAATGGAGCAACTCAACTTGTGAGCGTAATTTTCGCCTGTGAAATAGCCGCGAATCTGTCATAGTAGGACAAATGAGCACAGTTGCATCCTTAGTCGTAGGACGAGATGGATCTACGTCAAAAGGCAATAGCTCCAATGGGGTTTCATCCGATGCCGATCGCACTGCGTTTTTAATGCGGCGCCGAAAAGTAGATTGCATTCTCATTGGGGGAAATACCGCGCGCCATGAACCATACAAACAAACTCCAGTGCCATTAGTTATCCTCTCGCGATCTCATATAAACCCGGTCGCAGGAAATGACATGTCGCACTTATGGAATGTGTCCCCGGCACAAGCCTTAATTAAAGCCAAGGAGCAGTTTGGGGAGAAAATCCTCGTAGAAGCCGGTACCTCCATAATTATCGAGCTGATTGACCAAGGACTCATTGACCAACTAGATCTAAGTGTCACTTCGGTTACTGGTGGAGATCATCGCGTTGATTGGCAAGAATTGCTCAAAAAGTTCGCACATCACACGCTAACAACAGTGGATGATACAGATTTTTACTGCGCTACTAATTAAAAAGCTGATATCAATGCAACACCTGCAACTGCAAGAGCAATTCCTACATATTGCACTCTATGTAAACGCTCATGTAATAATTTAAATGCA
Source organism: Actinomycetota bacterium (assembly GCA_009726135.1). Lineage (GTDB taxonomy): Bacteria > Actinomycetota > Actinomycetes > Nanopelagicales > Nanopelagicaceae > Planktophila. Next base: position 20,583 of record WLIQ01000003.1, read on the forward strand.
AGGACAGCTGTAGCAATTGGAAATAGAGAGCCAAGAACCATTGCTATTGATACTAGTCCTTTCGTGCAAGCGACACCTAGTAACACATTGGCTAGAAAATCTGCCGCTCCGATAAATATTAGAGTTGGGTATTCCCTTTTTGTAAAATTGCCAGTAGTGCGAAATTTAATTGCCAGAGCAATAGTTACAAAGAAAGTCGCCCCGCGCATTGAAACCATTGTCATCAGTGCACTTGATTGAGACCCAATGGACATGGAAGTTAATGCGGTCCCAAAACCGAACGCTGCGCCTAAACCAAATAGCAACGGCTTGATGGGCAACCCTTGCGAAAGTTCAGGGCCGCTGGCACAGAAAACTCCTACTAACGCCAGCACAACGCCGATCGACGTAATCGTTGATAAAACATCGCCATTGACCAGTGCATACGTGAGTGGCACAACAGCACCCATGGAACTAATGGGTGACACGACGCCCATACGTCCCGTTGATAATCCTTCGTACAAACAAAATAATCCGAAGTAACCAAGTAATCCAGCAAAAATTCCAGGAACTAAATACCCATCGCTACCAAGAGCTTTTGCATTCCAAGCACCAGTAACTAACATAAGAAAAAGACCAAAAATTAATCCGAGCACTTGAGAAAAACCTACAACCGCTATAGGTGCGTGTTTCTTACTCAGTCGACCGCCTTCAAAATCAGATGTGCCCCACAAAATGCTCGATATGAGTGCTAGAAGTGTGGCCATATGACCAAGGTTACCGCCCCGCCTCCCATGAAAAGCGTATCTGGCTGATTATTCTTAACTAGTGGACGCCAAAGGATTTGAAGATTTAATCAATAACCTTCGCACATTTACTCCTCGCGCTGAAATTGTTTTAGAAGAAGTTCCAGCTCCACAAAAATTAGCAACGTATGCTTTTGCATTTTCTGCCGATGTCAGCAATGGGTTGCTCGCTGATGAAGAAGATGAAATTGCTTCTGGACGTTTTGTTTTACTTCATGAACCAGGTGGCCAGGATACGTGGGAGGGTGAATTTCGTTGCGTCACTTTTGTTCGAGCAGATGTTGACCCAGTAATGCAGCAGGATCCACTCCTGCCAGAAGTTGGTTGGAGCTGGTTCCTTGAGGCTCTAGAGCGCGAAGAATGCCTATTGGCCGCCCCCAGCGGAACTGTTACAAGAGTTTCAAGTGCCTCGTTTGGAAAACTATCTCCCCGTAACGATGAATCTGAAATCGAAATTCGTGCCTCGTGGACGCCGCTAGTGAGCGAGCCAATTGAACTTATGAAACATATTTCGGGATGGTGCAGATTAATTGCCGATGTTGCAGGTCTTGAACCAATTCCTGAAGGTGTTGCAACAATTTCATCTGCCCGTCGAAGATAGACAATTAAATGTCTGAAGAAACTTCCGCCGTTCCACTACTTGCGCCTGCAGGCGGCACTCCCCCGGTTATTGATACGCCCAGTGCATTTGAACATGCTCTCAGCCAACTTACTTTAGGTTCTGGACCATTTGCCGTTGATGCCGAACGAGCATCAGGTTTTCGATACAGCGCACGTGCATACCTCATCCAGATCAAACGCAATGGGGGCGGGCTACACCTCATTGATCCGATTCCATTTGGACCGGGCCATCCCTTAATGACTGAGCTCAATGATTTACTTAATACCGATGAAGTTATTTTGCATGCAAGTACCCAAGATCTACCTTGTCTTCGTGAACTAGGTATCAATCCACAACTGCTTTTTGATACTGAGCTAGGTGGGCGCATTGCCGGCCTTCCCCGCGTTGGCTTGGGCCCGCTACTTGAATCACTCATGGGAATCTCATTGGCAAAAGAACATAGTGCCGCGGATTGGTCGGTCCGTCCCTTGCCTCAAGAGTGGCTTACTTATGCCGCTTTGGATGTTGAGCTACTTGTTGAACTACGCAACAAAGTTGAATCATTATTAGTTGATGCCAAGAAGGAAAAATGGGCCGAAGAAGAATTTGCCTCAATTTTATTAGCACCTCCACCACCCCCGCGTGTAGATCCTTGGCGAAGAACTTCGGGAATGCATAAAATTAAGCGGCGTGATCAATTAGCAATAATTCGCGAACTTTGGAACGCCCGTGATGAAATTGCTAAGGCGCAAGATATTGCAGGGGGGAAATTGCTCAATGATTCAGCGATAGTTGAAATCGCACTTAACCCTCCAACAAATAAGAAGGAATTTGAAAAAGTATTGCGCCCTTTAGGTATGCGCGCTCGTTGGTTAGAAAATATTAAAGTGTGGCTGGAGGCGATTAGTCGCGCCGTCGCCCTGCCTGAAAATCAATGGCCTGCACTTCGCACCAATGCCGACGTTTTACCTCCAATAAAATTGTGGCGAGACAAGTTTCCAGAAAAGTTTGCGCCACTATCGCACGCGCGCGCCCGCATTGAAATAATTGCCCAAGAAAACTGCATTCCAGTAGAAAATCTCATCACCCCCGAACTAGTTAGGCGCATTTGCTGGTCTTCGCCAAATCCGTCCACAGTTGAATTTTCGCCATTGATAGTTCGTGAGCATCTTCTGGAACTTGGGGCGCGTCGCTGGCAGGTAGATCTGGTGGCAGAGGCCATTGCCGCTGCTCTTCTTGAAAAAGAACCTGTTCCCACACCCGAGCCTGTGCCCGAAACCACACCTGAAGAGGCCTGATTTACGCAACATTAGAGTTGCGTAAATACCCCCCAGGCTCTAGATTTTCTCCCATGTTGAGCACTTTCATCATCGCCCTTCGTGAGGGCCTTGAGGCTGCCCTGATTATTGGCATCTTGGTCGCCTACATTCTCAAGAGCGATCGCAGAGCCTTGCTACTTCCACTGTGGAGCGGTGTTGCTGGTGCTATTGCTGGAAGTATCGGCCTTGGATTCATCCTTTCTCGAACTTCTGCCGAGCTTGGCGAACGTGCTGAAAAATTTTTTGTAGGGACAACTTCCTTTATTGCTGTAGCACTTGTTACTTGGATGGTTTTTTGGATGAAGCGAACTGCTCGCTCTCTCAAGTCCGATCTACATGGCAAGGTTGATTCAGCTTTGCGCACTGGCCCTCTAGCCCTTGCTGGAGCAGCGTTTTTTGCGGTTATTCGTGAAGGTCTTGAAACAGCACTTTTTGTTTATTCAAACTTTAAAACCGTCTCACATACCCGTAGCTCCTCACTTGGACTATTACTTGGCTTTGCAGTCTCTATCTCTCTTGGATATTTAATTTTTAAATCTGCAATCAAACTCGACTTAGGTAAATTCTTCCGCTTCACTGGAGTGGCTTTAGTAGTAGTTGCTGCCGGAGTACTTTCCTACGGTGTTCATGAGTTCCAAGAGCTCGGATGGTTACCAGGTGCCGAGTCATATGCTTGGGATGTCTCACAGCTGATTCCTTCAGATTCTGTATTGGGTGCGGCATTGGGTGGCATTGTGGGCTTTGATAACTCCACATCGTGGCTACAGCTGGGAATCTGGGCCATCTACCTCACCACTGTGATTGGGGCTTATCTCTCAAAGCCTCGCACGCCTGCGCTAACACCAGCCTAAGCGCTGTCACAAATCCTTACTGGCGGGTAACATAACGGCTATACCTGCCCTAGTAAAGGATCACTATGTCCCGCTCCGTTGTCTTAGTCGATGCAGTTCGCACGCCCTTTGGTAAAGCTGGAGGGATGTATGCCGGTACACGCGCCGACGATTTGATGGTGCGTGCAATTCGTGGACTCTTGGATAGAAATCCTAATGTTGAGCACAGCGCAATCGATGATGTTGCAATTGCGGCTGCAACACAAACTGGTGATCAGGGAATGAATATTGGTCGAAGTGCCACACTTCTAGCCGGATTACCAAACACAGTGCCAGGCTATTCAATTGATCGTTGGTGTGCCGGTGCACTAACCGCAGTTACAACTATTGCCGGATCAATTGCTTTTGGTTCAAACGAAATTGCTATTGCCGGCGGCGTTGAACACATGGGTAATCATCCAATGGGTGAACTCATGGATCCCAATCCTCGTTACTTAGCTGAAAAAATAGTGGAGCAAGATGCGCTTGCGATGGGTGCCACGGCTGAAAGACTTCATGATCGCTTCCCAACAATTACAAAAGAGCGTGCAGATAAATATGCACTTAACTCACAAATTAAAACAACTAAGGCATACGAAGCTGGTTTGATTCAGCGAGATCTTATTCCAATGGCTGCACGTAGTGCGGAGTTGGGTTGGACAATTGCAACAGTTGACGAAGCGCCTCGTCCAACGACAACTATGGAAGCTCTAGCTGGTTTAAAAACTCCTTTTCGTCCAGCAGGTCGAGTCACAGCAGGAAACTCATCTGGTTTAAATGATGGTGCAACTGCCGCCCTCCTTGCTAGTGAAGACAAAGCTAAGGAACTTGGCTTAACAATTAAGGCCCGCCTGGTTTCTTATGCTTTTGCTGGCGTAGAACCAGAAGTCATGGGCTTTGGTCCTGTTCCTTCAACAATTAAAGCGCTCAAGCAATCTGGTTTGACTATAGATGACATTGGGCTTTTTGAAATCAATGAGGCGTTTGCTGTTCAAGTACTTGCCTTTTTGGAGCACTTTGGAATCGCAGATGACGATGCTCGAGTAAATCCATTTGGTGGCGCAATCGCAGTTGGTCATCCCCTTGCCTCATCTGGCGTTCGTTTAATGCTCAACCTTGCACGATCCTTTGAAGATCATCCAGAAGTGCGATATGGCTTAACAACAATGTGCATTGGCCTTGGCATGGGTGGATCAGTTATCTGGGAAAACCCACACTTTAATGGTCAGGTGAAATAAATGAGTACAGAAATCACACTTCCAGAAGGTGCGCCAGAAGAAGTCGTAACCCAAGCGCTAGTGCGCGATATTGATCTCACTGCATTTGGTGCCAAGGGCACCATGGCACTTATTACTTTAGATAACGGCCTTGACCATAATCGCCCCAACACTTTTGGTCCACAATCTTTACTGGCACTTGATGCGGCGATAACCGAAGCTACCTCACGCAAACCAGCAGCAATCGCAATTACTGGAAAGCCATTTATCTTTGCTGCAGGTGCTGATTTATCAGCACTTTCATTTATCACCACTCGCGAACAATCATTAGCCATCGGAAAATTAGGCCACGATGTATTTCGTCGACTCGGTGAATCCAGCATTCCAACTTTTGCTTTTATCAATGGCTTGGCACTCGGTGGTGGGCTTGAAGTTGGTTTACATTGCAACTATCGCACCCTTGCATCAACTGCTTTCACCGCACTTCCAGAAGTTTTCTTAGGCTTAGTACCTGGTTGGGGCGGTGCAACGATTCTGCCTAAATTAATCGGACCAGAGCGCGCAGTACAAGTGATTATGTTGAACGCTCTCAATAACAACACCATGATGAAAGCAAAAGATGCTCACGCACTTGGCGTAGTCGATGCAGTATTTGAACCATCAGATTTTCTAGAACGATCCATCGCCTTTGCTGCGGGAGTTCTCAATGGAACAACCACAATCGAGCGCAAAGATTACAGCCAAGACCCTGCTTGGGAATCTGCCCTTGCAACAGGAAAAACTGCATCACTTAAAAAGTATGGTGGAGCAGAAATCGCTTCGCCAATGAAGGCACTAGAACTTATTGCTGCGGCGAGAAGCAATACCTTAGGCGCTGGCTTTGATGCCGAAGATTCGGCTCTTGCTGATTTAACAATGAGCGATCCACTACGTGCTTCACTCTATGCATTCAACGTTATTCAGAAAAAGCGCAAGAAAGTTGAAGGAGCACCAAAACCTGCTCTTGCGCGCAAGGTAAGTAAGGTCGGAGTTGTTGGTGCCGGTTTGATGGCCTCTCAGTTAGCTCTGTTGCTACTTAGAAATCTCAAATGCCCAGTCGTAATGACCGATATAGATCAAGAGCGTGCCGATAAAGGCGTAGCCTGGGTAAAAAATGAATTGGCTAAATTAGTTGAAAAGAAGCGCATGTCAGCTGAATCAGCAGCGCGCTTGTCGCTTTTGATTTCAGGCTCAGCCGATCAAAGCGTGTATGCAGGTTGCGATTTCATTATTGAAGCAATCTTTGAAGAGCTTTCGCTCAAGCAAGAATTGTTTAAAAAGTTAGAGGCAATAATCTCTCCCGAATGCGTTCTTGCGACCAATACATCCTCGCTCTCAGTCGAACGTATGAGCGAAGGCATGAAAAATCCAGAGCGTGTTGTAGGTTTTCACTTCTTTAATCCAGTTGCCGTTATGCCGTTACTCGAAGTTGCTCGCACTAGCAAGACAGATGATGTGACTACTGCTACTGCGATTGCGGTTGGTAAAGAATTAAAGAAGACAATGATTATCTGTAAAGATGCTCCTGGTTTTGTTGTCAACCGACTTCTCACACGCTTTATGGGCGAAATTACTGACGCAGTCGATGAAGGCACATCTCCTGAGGTGGCAGATAATGCGATGCGATCAATTGGTTTTCCTATGTCCCCATTCCAACTACTAGATCTAGTTGGTCCTGGAGTAGCCCTACACGTATCACAAACTCTCAATGCCAATCTTGGTGATCGTTACCGAATTTCTCCAACTATGGCGGCAATGGTTAAAGAAGGTGTTCGCAACTTCTATATTAAAAATGAAGATGGCAGTGTTGGCGCAAACCCAGCAGCAATCGCACTGATTCATAAAGGTGATTCCCCATCAACGGCCGAACACGTCCGAAACCGTGCACTTACTGCATTGGCTGTTGAGGCGCGCATGATGCTCGATGAAGGCGTTGTTTCAACACCTGCTGAAATCGATTTGTGCATGTTGATGGGTGCTGGATGGCCAATGCACCTGGGTGGAATCTTGCCCTATCTAGATCGAGAAGGAATTAGCGAGGCTGCTTGCGGTCAGCGTTTTCATCCGAAGGGATCTGCATCTCTGCCTTAAGATCGCTGCTCCATTCAACAACGCTACGCGCAATATTTTGAGCGGTGATTCCAATATCGTTAAGGATTTCGCCACGCTTTGAATGTTCGATAAATTCAAGAGGCACGCCAATTGAATGCAGAGGAATTAATACCCCAGCATCTCTCAACATCTCTGAAATTGAACTACCAATACCTGCATGGCGAATTCCATCTTCTAGAACGACAATGCTCTTGTAGCGCTCGGCCATGCGTACTAGAGATTGTGGCAAAGGCTTTACCCAACGTGGGTCGATTACTGTGACGCCGACTCCTTCACGATATGCCGATGAAGCCGCTTCAACTGCAATTGCCGCCATTGCACCGACGCTGATCATTAAGACATCAGCGCTTTCTCCACGGTATAAAACATCAATGCCATCTCGGCGCTCAAATGCCGGAATATCATCTTGAACCGCTCCCTTGGGGAATCGAATCATTGATGGTGCGTCGTTAATTTCTAACGCTTCCCGTAATAGTTCTTTTAACCGTGCGCCATCTCGAGGCGCAGCTACGTGCATCGTCGGAACAATTCCAGTCAATGCTAAGTCCCAAATTCCATGGTGTGATGGACCATCATCGCCAGTTACACCTGAGCGATCTAAAACAAAAGTAACGCCAGCCTTGTGCAATGCGACATCTAAGAGCATTTGATCAAATGCACGATTAAGAAATGTTGAGTAAACGGCGACAACAGGGTGAAGTCCAGTAAAAGCCAACCCAGCAGCACTTGTTACTGCATGTTGTTCTGCGATTCCAACATCGATGGTGCGCTCCGGAAAGGCGGCCTGGAATTGATCAAGACCTGTAGGTCCCAACATTGCCGCAGTAATTGCAACGATATCTTCGCGCGACTTTCCAATTTCAACTAATTCTTTGGCAAATATTTTGGTCCATGAGGTACCGCTCTTGGATAAAGGCTCTCCAGTTTCGGGGTCAATTACACCAACTGCATGAAATTTCTCTGCCTCATCTGCGACCGCAGGTTCATGGCCCTTACCCTTTTCGGTAATGGCATGAACCAAAATTGGAGCACCGTAATCCTTAGCTTGTTGCAGCGCTTTCTCCATCGCCTCAATGTCATGACCATCAATTGGGCCCATGTACTTAAGGCCTAGATCTTCGAACATGCCTTGCGGTGCAACAATATCTTTTATACCTTTTTTCATCCCATGCAAAGTTTCGTAGATAGGAACTCCCACAACCGGAGTCTTATGGAGAACTTCTTTACCCCAGTCTAAAAATTTCTCATAGCCACTTGTTACACGCAATGTTGAAAGGTATGTGGCTACTCCACCAATTGTCGGAGAATATGAGCGCGTATTATCATTGACAACAATAATTAGATTTCGTTTTTGTTCGGGTGCAATATTATTAAGGGCTTCCCATGACATTCCGCCAGTTAGCGCACCATCTCCCACGACAACTACTACATGGCGATCGCTAGCTCCTTGGATTGAGAAACCTCTAGAGATACCGTCTCCCCAGGAAAGCGCCGTTGAAGCATGTGAGTTTTCTATAACATCGTGTTCACTTTCAGCACGGTTCGGGTAACCCGAGATTCCTCCGCGTTGGCGCAAGTTATCAAAAGATTGTCCACGCCCAGTTAAAATCTTATGAACATAGGATTGATGCCCAGTATCAAAAAGAATGACATCTTTAGGAGATTCAAAAATACGATGAATCGCAAGAGTGAGTTCAACAACGCCTAAGTTTGGACCTAAATGTCCTCCGGTTTTAGAGACTTTTTCAATAAGTAACTCGCGAATCTCGGTGCTTAATTCATTCAACTGATCGTGAGTCAGGGATGCCAAATCGGCAGGAGAATTAATTCGACTCAACATGGGTGCAAGTTTAGGTGCTTAAGCGTTTAAGAGCGACCGCAATACGTACTGCATGATGCCGCCGTGGCGGTAATAATCGGCTTCTCCTGGTGTATCTATGCGCACTGTTGCCACAAAGCTTTTGCCACCAGCGCTAACCGTAAGCTCTTTGGGAACTCCCCCGGTGTTAAGGGCGGTAATGCCGCTGATAGAAAATACTTCTTCACCAGTAAGTCCTAGTGATTGTGCATTCTCACCCTCTTTAAATTGTAGAGGTAGCACGCCCATGCCAATTAAATTAGAACGATGGATGCGTTCAAAACTTTCGGCAATAACTGCGCGAACGCCCAGAAGCGCAGTTCCTTTTGCCGCCCAGTCACGCGATGATCCCGAACCATATTCTTTTCCGGCAAGAATCACTAACGGCGTACCGGCAGATTGATAAGCAACGCTGGCATCATAAATTGTTGACTGAAGTCCATCACTTGCAAAGTTTCGAGTAAATCCACCTTCGATTCCATCTAACAATAAGTTCTTCAGACGGATATTTGCAAAGGTGCCCCGAATCATTACTTCGTGGTTTCCACGGCGTGAACCGTAAGAGTTGAAATCTTTACGATCAATCCCGTGATCTGCCAAATATTTACCTGCGGGGGAATCAACTTTAATATTTCCTGCGGGGGAAATGTGATCTGTTGTAACTGAATCACCGAGAATAGCGAGAACACGGGCTCCTGCAATATCAACTACTGGAGTCGGATTCTTTGGCATAGCATCGAAATATGGAGGCTTACGAACATAGGTTGATTTCGGATCCCATTCGAAAGTTTTTCCAGTGGGGGTGGCTAATGATTTCCAACGGTGATCTCCATCGAAAACTGATGCATAATCTTTGGTAAACATGGCAGAAGAGATTGATGATTCAATGACCGTTTGAATCTCACCTGGAGTCGGCCAGATATCAGCTAAGAAAACATCGTTTCCACTTTGATCTTTGCCTAATGCATCTTTTTCAAAGTCATGATCCATAGTGCCAGCGATTGCATAGGCAACTACTAGTGGCGGTGAAGCTAGGTAGTTCATCTTTACATCTGGGCTAATGCGGCCTTCAAAGTTACGGTTACCTGATAAAACAGCGGTTACTGCCAAATCCCCATCATTGACGGCTTTACTGATTTCAATTGGTAGTGGACCGGAGTTACCAATACAAGTGACGCATCCATATCCAACTAAGTTAAAACCAAGAGCCTCCATGTATTGAGTTAAATCAGCACGATCGTAGTAATCAGTTACAACTTTTGACCCGGGAGCTAGTGTGGTCTTAACCCACGGTTTTGACTTCAACCCCTTCTCAACGGCCTTTTTAGCAAGTAAAGCCGCACCAATCATGACTGAAGGATTTGAAGTATTTGTGCAAGAAGTAATCGAAGCAATTACAACATCGCCATTTTTCACTCGTGTTGCTCCGGCAGCTACTTCAACTTTTGAAGTCTTATCCGAATAGTACGTTGGAAGAATCTTTTCAAAAGCTAACTTTGAATCACTGAGCGAAATGCGATCCTGTGGGCGTTTTGGTCCAGCAATTGATGGAACAACTGTTGAAAGATCAAGCTCAACATGCTCTGAAAAGCGTGGTTCAACTGATGGGTCATGCCATAACCCCTGTGTCTTTGCATATTTTTCTACCAATTCAACTTGGTCTTCAGTTCGACCAGTAAGACGTAAGTATCGCAAAACTTCTTCATCGATTGGAAATATTGCACATGTAGATCCGTACTCAGGACTCATGTTTCCAATAGTTGTGCGATTGGCCATGGGTACAGAGACAACTCCTGGACCATAAAATTCAACGAACTTTCCAACAACCCCATGCTTGCGAAGAATTTCAGTGATTGTTAATGCCATATCAGTTGCTGTCGTACCAAGAGGCAATTGACCGGTTAATTTAAATCCGACAACACGTGGAATTAGCATCGACACTGGCTGCCCTAAAAGAGCTGCTTCGGCCTCAATACCGCCAACACCCCAGCCAAGTACACCAAGTCCGTTGACCATAGTTGTGTGAGAGTCAGTTCCCACAACCGTGTCAGGGTAGGCACGCAAAACACCGTTGACAGTTCGTGTCATCACCACACGTGCCAAGAATTCAATATTTACTTGATGCACAATTCCAGTTCCAGGTGGAACAACTTTGAACTCATCGAAGGCGGTTTGTCCCCACCGCAAAAACCGATAACGCTCTTGATTGCGCTCATATTCAATATCCGTATTTTTCTCAAATGCGTCCTTGGTGCCAAATACATCAGCAATGACTGAGTGATCGATTACTAATTCAGCCGGTGCTAGAGGATTAACTTTTGAAGCATCTCCCCCTAGTTCAACAATTGCCTCGCGCATCGTTGCAAGGTCAACAATGCAAGGAACTCCAGTGAAATCCTGCATGACAACGCGGGCCGGAGTGAATTGAATTTCAGTATCTGGTTCAGTAGCTGGATCCCAATTAGCCAGAGCTTTAATGTGATCGGCCGTGATGTTAGCGCCATCTTCAGTGCGCAGCAGATTTTCTAACAAAATTTTGAGCGAGAATGGCAGATTTAAAGCTCCATCAATCTGGGAGATATCGAAAATCTCAAAACTTTTTCCCGCAACTTCCAGATTGTTCTTTGCGTTGAAAGAGTTTTTGCTCATTATCTCCCCTTGCTAAATCTTCGCTTGCTTGAGCGTCAAGATACCTTAGCCGGCTCAAACAGTGCAACACATTCGATGTGATGTGTCATCGGAAAGAGATCAAAAGCCCTCAGTTTTACGAGTGAATATCCAAGATCTATAAAGTAACGAGTATCACGCGCAAGTGCCGCTGGATCACATGCCACATAAACAACTTTGCCCGGCGATAACCGTGCAATTTCATTTATAACTAACTTTCCAGCGCCATCGCGTGGAGGGTCTAGCACTACAACATTGGCTGCCCTAATTCTTGGCAAATGTTTAGCAACATCACCAGTAATTATCTTTACATTTGGATATTCAGTGAAATTTCTCGTTGCATCCCCCGTAGCGCTTTTGCTTCCTTCGATTAAAGTAATGGTTCCGCTTTCTTGGGCGGCATCAATAAGCGCTGCAGTAAACAAACCAACTCCCCCATATAAATCCAAAACGTGATCACCGAGTGAGACTTCGGCAAATTCTTGAACTACAGTACTGAGAATAGTTGGAGCGCTTTTGTGACCTTGCCAAAAAGAATCATTACTGACTTGTAATGTCTTTCCTAACACATCTTCATGTAACACTGCAGGACCTTCACTCAAGCGTGATTTAGTTTCACCCCGTGTGGCAACCAAAGAAATGGATCGTTCGCCAGTATTTGAAGCAGCGATTTCGACTCGCATATCGCCTTTCCATTTGCGAGCACCTAACTCTTGGAAGCCAACTTCTTGCGTTGCTACTAAACAGTTAGAAATTGGAATAACTGTGTGGCTGCGTGCACCGATAAAACCAAGTTGTCCGTTGCGATCTGTGGTTGAGGTAATACGTGAGCGCCAACCTAAGGATTCACCAACGCTTTCAACTTCAACTTGAATATCCATCTTTGCAATACGAGAAAACTGCTCCGTGATCACATCGGATTTCAACTTCAACTGTCTTGATCGGCTCACATGCTGAAAATCGCAACCTCCGCATCCTGTGCGGTTGGAATACTGGCAAGGCGCACTGACTCTGTCACTGGATGCTTCCAAAACTTCAACCACATCAGCGCGGTTAAATGAACTTCCTACTGATGTTATTTCAATTCGACATTTTTCGCCCGGAATCGCATGGCGCACGAAAATAACAGCGCCCTCAAAACGGGCGATGAAATGACCGCCATGGGCAACCTTTTCAATCTCAACGTCAACGGTTTCGCCAACAGCCAGGGAAATTTTCTTAGTTGATGCCACGGAACTAACCTTATGGGTGTAAGTTAATACATATGCACGTAGTCATCATGGGATGCGGTCGAGTCGGTTCTTCTTTAGCTACTGACCTTGAGGCCGCCGGCCATACTGTTGCAGTCATCGACCAGGCCCGCGAAGCATTTAGACGCCTCGGTCCAGATTTCAAAGGCAAAACTGTCACAGGGGTTGGTTTTGACCGTGACGTATTACGCGAAGCAGGAATTCAAGATGCCGATGCTTTCGCTGCTGTAAGCAATGGCGATAACTCAAATATTTTAGCTGCGCGTGTTGCTCGCGAGACATATGGCGTTCAAAACGTCGTTGCACGAATTTATGATCCTGGGCGAGCAGAGATTTACCAACGTCTGGGTATTCCTACTGTCGCAACTGTTTTGTGGGCAACTGATCAAATTTTGCGACGCCTTCTTCCCGAGGGTTCTCGTTCCGAATGGCGCGATGCAAGTGGAACGGTACAACTCTCTGAAATGCATCCACACAATGATTGGTACGGTCGCCCAATTTTGCTCATTGATGAACTCACACCTGCACGCGTGGCTTTCATTACACGCCTGGGAGTTGGATTGATTCCAGACCAACACACTGTGTTGCAACAAGGCGATTTAATCCATGTCATGGTCGCCGATGAAGATATCGCCACAACTGAGACGATATTAGCTAACACACCAGATGGAGATCGATGATGAGAGTTGCAATCGCTGGTGCAGGAAATGTTGGTCGTGCTATTGCCCGAGAACTTTTAGATAACGGACATCAAGTCTTACTTATTGATAAAGATCCAAAAGCGCTCAAGCTTGAAAGCGTTCCCGATGCCGAATGGTTGATGGCAGATGCTTGTGAAATTACCTCATTAGATAACGCTCACCTGAATAATTGCCAAGTACTTGTTGCTGCAACTGGTGACGATAAAGCTAACTTAGTCACATCGCTACTAGGTAAAACTGAATATGGCGTACCTCGTGTTGTTGCTCGAATTAATCATCCAAAGAATGAATGGCTCTTTGATTCTTCATGGGGTGTAGACGTAGCTGTATCAACGCCACGAATCATTGCCGCCCTTGTTGAAGAGGCGGTAAGTGTCGGGGATGTAGTTCGTCTATTCTCATTTAAGAAGGGCCAGGCAAATCTTGTTGAATTAACTTTGCCAGATGGATCTTCCTGCATCGGCAAAACTGTTGAAGAAATTGAACTTCCACAAGATGCCGCCCTTGCGGCAATTGTGCGCGATGGGCGAGTAATTACGGCTAAGGCTCACGATGTATTTGCTGCCGGTGATGAACTTTTGTTTGTGGCATCATCAGATGCAGAAGCTCAAATTAAAGCCTGCTTTATTACTAGTTAGATTTGATCACTGGTGGTGCGGTTTTAATCACAAGCCAACTTCCATAAGCTGCGGCAAAAAATAATGGGTAGCCCATGGCCAGATTCACGGTTCCAAGAAGATTGACGTTACCACTGCGATAAATAGGGTACTGGACGGCTATTCGAGCAAAAAACATTGCAACCCAAATCCAACTCGCTCTTGTATACATTTTTTTGCGCGCTGGGTTATGTCGCCATTCGAAGTTTTCACCTAAAAGTGGCCCCAGAACAATTCCCAGCAAGGGCCAGCCAATTAAATTTGCTACTAGATAGGCAGTTCCATACCCCAAGTTGGTAAGAAGTTTTGGAATATAGAAATCAGATGCATTGCCTGAGCGATTGGCGAAGTAGGCGCAAATTAAAACACCTAAAATACCTGACACTGAATGTTGAATTGTATCTTTTTTAGCTAATCGAATAATTCCCAGGAGAATTGATAAAGATATAGCAGCCATTAGTGAGAGTTGCAAGTCATGCTTGAGATTAAAAACGACAAGGAAAATGACGGAAGGAAGACCGGAATCAATAAGGCCTTTCTTGCCCCCTAACGCTTTAATTACAGTTTCTTTATCTTGATTATGTTCGCTCATGCCACACCTGTCGATCCAAATCCACCACTGCCTCGACCAGAGCCAGGAAGATCTTCTACTTCGATGAAATTAGCGCGTTCTACTTTTTGGATAACGAGCTGGGCAATCCGATCGCCTTTAGAAAAAGAGATTGGGTCTTTAGGATCGTGATTAATCATGATGCATGCAATTTCTCCTCGGTAACCCGCATCGATGGTTCCAGGGGTATTTACTAACGTAACTCCATGCTTAATCGCTAAACCTGATCGTGGGTGAACTAACGCCACATATCCATCGGGAAGTGCGATTGAAATTCCAGTAGGAATCAAGGCTCGTTCCCCCGGAGCTAATGTGAAATCCTTCGTTGTAACAAGATCTGCACCAGCATCTCCAGCTTTTGCATACGTTGGCAGCGGAACTGATGGATCAACTCGCTTAATCAGGACGTTAAGTTGTGACATTTAAGGATTTATCTCAAAATCAGGGTCGACAAAAGCAAGTATTTCGGGGCTCTTTGAAATGTGGTCCAAGTATTCTTTTGGCGCATTGTTTAAAAAATGATCCATGGGAACGATAACAAAAAGAGCCGCGGCTCGAACTGCAATTTCGCCATCAGGAGTATGCAATCGACCTTCTGCCGATGAATAAACTTTTCTATTAACTTGACCAGTAATTTTGGCGGATATATGTAACGTTGAACCCATTGGCACTGGCCTCAAAAAATCTGTTTCTAATCGAGCAGTTACTGCTGGTGCGCGAAGCAGCCACATTAATTTTCCAAGTGCCTCATCGAAAGCTAGTGAAAGTAAACCTCCATGCGCTAAACCCGGAGCTCCTTGATGATTTTCGGTGACCGTAAATTGCGCAGTAATGTCAGCGCCTTCTCCTGCATATGCAACTAAATGTAACCCGGTCGGGTGAAGTTCCCCGCAACCAAAACAGTGGCCAAAATGCGAGGGAATCTGTGAACCAATTGGTGGAGCCTTAGGGTGTCGCTCTGGAATCATTGCCCCAACCGGAGGCGTTGTTGATGCGATACGGCTCATGTGGCTAAGAGTATCCGATAGCGTAAGACCTGTGCGATTCCGCGAAGTAATCCGTATGCCACTGTGGCTCCTAGCGCTTATCTATTTCTTTTTTCTTTCCTTAGTTCTCTCGGTTTGGGCAGCTCTTGGAAACGTAGCGGCGCTAATCACCCTTGTGGCAACATCGGCCCTATTGCTTTTAATCTGGAATCAAAGCCGATTAATTATCGAAATTACAGCCGATGAATTAAAGGTGGGAAGAGCCCACATAGAATTGAAATACATTGATCATGCAACAGCATTAGATAGCAGTGAGATGAAAAATATTAGAGGCCGTGATGCTGACCCGATAGCTTTTCTAGGAATTCGGTTTTGGTCATCGACTGGCGTAAAAATTACTTTGAACGACAAGCGAGATGAGACGCCTTACTGGTTAGTTACAAGTAATAAGGCGAATCAGCTAGTAAAGGCCTTAAAAGTAAATTAATTACATTCTTTACAAACAGCTTTGGCGCCTTCGCCTTTAGCCAGCTGTGTGATGTGATGTACAAGAAAACAGCGTGAACATGTAAATTCATCAACTTGCTTTGGTACTACACGAACAGCTAACTCTTCACCTGACAAATCTGCACCAGGTAGTTCTAGGTTTTCAGCTGCTTCTGCTTCATCAACATCAATTTGGCCGGATTGAGCATCGACACGTTTAGCTTTTAATTCTTCTAATGACTCTTCATGAAGTTCTTCATCGGTTTTTCTGGGGGTGTCGTAATCTGTTGCCATTGCTCTCACCTCGATTCCTTGCTAGTTGTTCCTGCGGGCGCATCATGGCGCAAATAGCGCTTTCCCGTTGCTATAACGCCCGGCGTGTCGGGGTTATTCCCCCCTCACTTGTACCTTTTCTATCGCTGCGGCCAGCGTTGCATCGACTCTGGCATGAATTGCGGTGCCAGCCTCCACATAGGTTTCTGAAAAGATTTCTCCACGTTCATGAATTTCATGAATTAAGTCGCCTCGCTCATATGGAATCACTGCATTAATTTCTATTGAAGGTCGAGGCAATGATCGTTCAATTGCATACACCAAACCTTCGATTCCAAAACCTGTTCGAACAGAAAAAGCGTAACTGTTTGGTTCTTTGCGCAAGATCTCCATAATTACTTCAGGCTTAGCAATATCAACTTTATTGATTGCAATAATTTCAGGGATGTCTCCCCCGCCAATTTCAGTAATTACCTCACGGACTGCTCGAATCTGTTCAAAAGGATCAGGGTGCGAACCATCAACTACGTGAACAATTACATCTGAGCCCGAAACTTCCTCAAGTGTTGATTTAAAAGCATCTATTAATTGATGTGGGAGATGTCGCACAAAGCCAACAGTGTCGCTAAGAGTGTAGACGCGACCATCACTTGTTTGAGATTTACGTACAGTTGGATCCAATGTTGCAAAGAGCGCATTTTCTACAAGCACACCAGCGTCAGTAAGTCTATTGAGAAGTGATGACTTACCTGCATTTGTATATCCAGCAATTGCAACTGATGGAATATTGAAACGCTTGCGCTCTTGGCGTTTGGTGTCTCGTGACACTTTCATTTCAGCAATTTCTTTGCGCAGTTTTGCCATCTTGTCACGGATTTTGCGTCGATCTGTTTCAATTTTCGTCTCACCAGGACCACGACCGCCGATACCAGCACCACCTGCTGCACGGCCTCCGGCCTGGCGTGAGAGTGAATCTCCCCACCCACGAAGTCGTGGCAATAGGTAAGCGATTTGAGCAAGTTCTACTTGAGCTTTACCCTCTTTGCTCTTTGCATGCTGTGCAAAGATATCCAAAATTAGCGCAGTGCGATCTACCACTTTAACTTTTATTTTTTCTTCGAGCTGTCGTAACTGGGACGGTGAAAGCTCACCATCGCAAATAACTGTGTCAGCACCTGTTGCGATAACTATCTGCTTCAGCTCTGCAACTTTTCCTGAACCAATGTATGTGGCTGGGTCTGGTTTATCGCGACGCTGAATTATTCCTTCCATAACTTCTGATCCAGCAGTTTCTGCTAAAGCTTTGAGTTCAGCTAATGAGTTCTCTGCCATCTCTGAAGTGCCTTCGGTCCATACGCCTACTAAAACAACGCGCTCAAGTTGTAGTTCTCGATTTTCAACCTCAGTAATATCCTGCAGCTGAGTAGAAAAACCTTTAACGCGCCTTAATGAATGACGTTCTGAAAGCTCTTGAGTTGGGTCAACTAATTCGTCTTCTTCACTGGCATCATATTCGGCAGCTACGCGTGCACTTTCGGCAAGAAGAGCTTCGAACTCATCGTCGAACTCTTTATCAGGCAAGTAGGAACTCCGAGATATCTACATCTTTAACTAGCACTGCCGGGCCAATCAAAGTTGCATTGGAATGTCCATCGATTGAAACTTCGAGACGTCCTCCTGGAGGATAAATAACCCAATGCGCTGGCAGGCGTTCTTTTGAATGAAGCGAGGCCGCAAATGCAACTGCGCACGTACCTGTTCCACATGAACGAGTTTCACCGCTTCCTCGCTCATACACTCGCATCGTTGCTTCGTGATCTCCGGTAATCTGCACAAATTCAACATTTACACCATCAGGGTATGTTTCTTTTGGACGAACAATCGGTGCTTCATTAAGTGCACCAACATGGGAAATATCATCAACAAATACAACTGCATGAGGGTTGCCAACATTTATGTTGTAACCATTCCAAATGTGCCCGTTATTTGCTGCGGTGATTGCTATTTCTTCATCAATGACTTTGCCCATGTTCACTGAAATATCACCAGTCATTGGCACACGCAAATGTTTCATTCCATCTCGTGTATTAATTCCAAAAATTCCCTCAGGCACATGCCCGCGTTCAACTAAGTATCGGGCCATGACACGAATACCATTTCCACACATCTCGGCTAAAGATCCATCAGCATTGCGATAATCCATAAACCACTTGTCATCGCGCTTAATAATTCGAATTAAGCCATCTGCCCCAACTCCACTTGTGCGATTACAAATTGCAGCGGTTTGGGCAGTTGTTATTGATTGCTCGTCGCTTGGGTCAAAAACTAGTACAAAATCATTTTCGGTACCGTGACCATATGTTGCAATCATTGTGATTAGTTTATCTTCTCTAAGTGCTGCATCGCAGTCTCGAATCGAGGTTGTGCTTGCGAAATCCATGTGATTCGCTCATCGCGCGAGAACCATGTCTCTTGCCGCCTTGCATACTGTCGCGTGGCGCGCTTTGTGTCTTCCTTTGCTTCTTCTTCACTCCATAATCCGTTCTGCATGGCTATGAGTTGCGAATAACCTAGAGCTAGCTGAGCGGTGCGTCCTTTAGTAATACCATCATTAATTAACTTTTTGACTTCTTCAACAAAACCCATTTCCCACATGCGATCAACCCGCTCACTGATTCGCTCACCTAATTGATCGCGATCCATAACCAAACCAAATTGAACTGCATCGGGATATCGCGTGCTTGCTTCGCGTGGCAAATTAGCTGTGAAAGGTTTACCAGTTATTGCAATAACTTCTAGCGCGCGAATAACTCGTCGTGAATTAGCGCGATCAATAGCAATTGCTGCTGCTGGATCTAGTTTTTCCAACCGCTCAATTAAAGGGTTAAGGCCAATTGTCGCTAATTCAAGTTCAAGGCTGGCTCGAACTACGGGATCGGTGTCTGGGAAGTTAAGTTCGTCGAGAATTGATTTAATATACAAACCTGTTCCGCCAACCACTATTGCATCTTTACCACGCGCATGAATATCGGAAATTGCTGCGCGTGCTTGCTCTTGATACCAAGCAACCGTTGAATCCTGATTTACCTCTAGAACATCAAGCATGTGGTGAGCAATTCCAGCACGCTCACTTACTGGCAATTTAGCCGTACCGATATCCATGCCCTTATATATTTGCATCGAGTCGGCATTGATGATTTCTGCGTTTAGCTCTGACGCTAGCGCTATTGCTAAATCAGATTTACCTGTTGCTGTAGCTCCACAAATGACAATTAACTTCATACTTTAAGCGTCGGCATTCCCAATAAGGTCGCTGAGCTCTTCTTCTCTGCATTACGAGCAGCATGGGCATCTCCACCGCGCGTAGCCCTGACCGTGCCTGGCGTGCCAATTAAATAGTGCGCAGATGCTTGCGTAATTGAAACCTTTACTTCATCCCCTGGTCTGGCATCGATGGTATTCGAAAAATGAACCAACCTAAAATCTTCGCTGCGCCCAGTCATACGCTCTTGTGCTTCATCTCTGCGGCCTTCGTAATCGCCAACTAGGACTTTAAACTCTTTACCTACGGCTTCTTCATTAACTGATAATGAAATCGCTTGCTGATGGTTATGCAGACGCGTATAGCGCTCACCAACAACTTCAGGCGTGACCTGATCTTGCATCGTTGCAGCTGGAGTTCCAGGCCGTTTTGAATACTGATAAGTGTAGGCCGCTGCGAAACGGGCCTGAGTACAAAGATCCATTGTTGCTTGGAAATCATTTTCAGTCTCACCGGGGAATCCAACGATAATGTCAGTTGTAATCGCAGCATGTGGCATAGCGGTGCGTACACGATCAATAATTCCTAAATACCTATCAGTGCGATATGAACGGCGCATAGCTTGTAAAATTGAATTAGAGCCTGACTGTAGTGGCATATGCAGATGCGGCATCACATTGGGAGTTTGGGCCATCGCTTCAATAACATCATCAGTAAAATCGCGAGGATGCGGAGACATAAAACGGACTCTTTCTAATCCATCAATTTTTCCGCAATCTCTCAGTAGATTTGCAAAAGCACTGCGATCGCCGAAATCAACACCGTACGCATTAACATTTTGACCAAGCAAAGTAATTTCAATGACACCTTGATCAACCAGGGCTCGCACTTCCCGCAAAATATCTGCCGAACTTCTGTCTTTTTCGATTCCTCGAAGGGTTGGGACTATGCAAAACGTGCACGTATTGTTGCAGCCTACCGACACTGAGACCCACGATGAGAAGGCAGATAAGCGACGTGCAGGTAAGGTGGACGGAAAATGCTCCAGGGATTCAAGAATCTCTACTTGGGATTGCTCTTCGATACGCGCTCTTTCTAGCAAAGCAGGCAATGAACCTACGTTGTGAGTTCCAAAGACCACATCAACATATGGCGCTTTTTTAAGAATCACCGCCTGGTCTTTTTGTGCCAGACATCCACCAACAGCGATTTGCATGTGCGGGTTTGCCTTTTTAATGGGCGCTAAGAAAGATAAATTTCCGTAGAGTTTATTGTCAGCATTTTCACGAACTGCACACGTATTGAAAACTACAATGTCTGCCTGGGTTCCAGGTTCAACTGGAATAAAACCAGCTTCATCTAAAAGTCCCGCAATGCGTTCAGAGTCATGCACATTCATCTGACAGCCATAAGTTTCAACTGCGTATGTGCGGACCATGTGCCTATCGTAACGCGAAGGTTTAAAGGTTAATGACGTCAATCTCAAAGCTGGAGCGATTAATGAGGGCCATATGATGATTTTCCAGCACATGCCAGCCAGGCTGGTTCCATCCACTTGAGGCAAATAGAACACCATCATCGTTTTTCTTGTACTTAATGACGTAATAGTCATCCGGCGCCCACTCTGGTTTCTTTGCAGAGTCATGTTCGCTGCCGACAACAAAAGTCTCATTATTCATCAGCATGAAGTTAAGCGACGTCGTCTTTCCGTTTTCCTTTATGATTGCGAGAGTTTTTTTGATTCCATCTTTAAGGCCAAGTTTTTCGATTTGACCCATCATGAGATAGAAATAACGCTCGCTATCTGTTTCACCAATAATTAATTTCCTAAATTTTTCGTCGATATAATCAATGATTGAATCAGGTGGAAAAATCGATCCGTTATGAATAAATGAGTAATCTCCATAAATAAATGGATGGGTATTGTTTTCGCTAATGGACAAACCTTTTGTTGCCCAACGAAGATGTAAGAGGGCACCATCAGCTTCATTGTCTGCAACTATCTTTTGAAAAGTAGCACTCTCTGCAGCAGCTTCAACTTTTTTCTCTAGCACTGCGTGACCCTGATGTCTATCATTTGTAGACAAGCCCCAGCCATCGCAATGAACCGCTGACAAGGCAATAAATTCATCAAAATCTTTGCCCACTTGTGCGGGAAATGAGGATTCTGCCTGCGACACGTAGCCCATTAGACGGCACATTTTTGAGAAAACCTCTTCCATTTAAGTCAGACTGTCGTGTAGAAAGATTACCCCAAATGACTCAAGGAGGAGAAGATCTTGGCACTAACAGATGAACAACGCTTAGCCGAACTCGGCTATAAACAAGAACTCAATCGCAGCTGGTCTGGCTTTTCAAACTTTGCGATCTCGTTCTCAATCATTTCAATTCTCGCAGGTTGCTTTACAACATTTGCTCAGGCGTGGAATAACGGTGGTCCAGTTGCAATTTCAATTGGCTGGCCAGTTGTCTCACTCTTTATTCTCATTATCGGCTTTTGCATGTCAGAGCTTGCCTCTGCATATCCAACATCAGGTGGAATTTACTGGTGGGCATCAAAACTTGGTGGACCAAGAGCTGGTTTCTTCACCGGTTGGTTAAACCTTATTGGCCTTGTTTCTGTAACCGCATCAGTGGGTTACGGTGCAGCAAGCTTCCTTAATACTCTACTTGGAATGCAGTTCCCTGATTATGCAACAACATTTCTAGGTGGGGACTACATCAAGCAGCAGTTTGCACTATTTATGGCGATCATTCTTGTTGTTACGTTGATTAATATCTACAGCGGTCACCTACTTTCACTTTTTAATAACATTTCAGTGTGGTGGCACGTATTTGGATCAGCGCTTGTTGTCGCCATCCTCTTGCTAGTTCCTGATACTCACCAAACTCTTTCTTGGATGTTTACAACCAAGATCAATAGTTCTGGCTTTAGCGATAACTCATACTGGTTATATGTATTGCCACTAGGATTTTTGTTGACTCAGTACACAATTACCGGCTTTGATGCTTCTGCTCACTTGTCAGAAGAGACTCATGATGCTCACATCAATGCTGCAAAGGGAATCTGGAAGTCAATTTTCTACTCAGCAATTGGTGGATACATCCTTTTGATGGCCTTCCTATTTGCTGCTACTAAAGTTGACACAATCAGTTCATTTGACTTAGCAGTTAACCCATTCGGTGGAGGATCTGTTATTGCAGTTCTGTACACCGCTCTCGGTGGTGGAATTGCATTTAAGACCGTCATGATAATTACAACTCTTGGTCAAGTCTTCTGCGTTACTGCGTGCTTAACTTCATGTTCACGCATGATGTACGCATTCTCACGCGATGGCGCTGTACCTGGAGGAAATCTTTGGAAGAAAGTCAACAAGCACCATGTTCCATTGAACGCTGTGCTTGCTTCTGCCGTTGGTGGAATTGTCTTGACACTTCCTGCATTGTGGAAATCACCTACAGGTGCTCCAACTGCTTTCTATGCAGTTGTATCTGTTTGTGTAATCTCTCTCTACCTTGCCTTCTTAATTCCAATTTACTTACGTCTTAAAGCTGGCGATAAGTTCAAGGCTGGAGCCTGGACACTTGGTTCAAAGTACAAGTGGATGAACATGGTGGCGATTGCAGAAATCTCTATTATCTCTATCTACTTCATCTTGCCGTTCTCACCAGCTGGAACACCGGGAAATGCAGATTTCACTTGGACTGCAGTTAATTACGCACCGCTTGTTACAGGTGGCGCGTTAATTATCCTATGGATCTGGTGGACTCTATCTGCAAAGAAATGGTTCACAGGACCAAGAAGTAACCTATAAAAGAGTTATAACTCTCACAATCTCCCCGCACGAAATGTGCGGGGAGATTTTTTTACCCTAGATTTTCAAGGCGTAAATCGTTACGCTACGAGGCATGACATCAATGACGATTGCTGATTTAAGCGCCAAGATCAAGAGCGGTGAGATTGATACCGTCGTAGTAGCAATGACAGATATGCAGGGCCGCTTAACAGGCAAGCGTATTCACGGAACATTCTTCCTGGATGAAGTGCTCAAGCACGGCACTGAAGGTTGCAACTATCTTTTAGCTGTTGATGTTGATATGAATACTGTTGACGGATATGAAATGTCCTCATGGGAGCGCGGCTATAGCGACTTCGCTTTAGTTCCAGATATGGACACACTTCGATTAATCGATTGGCAAGAAGGCGCTGCCCTAGTTCTAGCCGATGTCCAATGGCTTGATCACACTGATGTTGTTGCCTCCCCTCGCCAGATTTTGCGCAAGCAAGTTAAAGCGCTAAAAGATGCGGGCATGGAAGCAATGTGCGGAACCGAGCTTGAGTTTGTTGTATATAAGGACACGTACGAAGAAGCATGGAATAAGGGTTATAAGAATTTAATTCCAGTCAATCAATACAACGTGGATTATTCCATTATGGGCGGATCTCGTATTGAGCCACTCTTGCGCAGAATTCGCCTTGCTATGGCAAAAGCTGGAATGACTGTTGAATCCGTCAAGGGTGAATGTAACTTTGGTCAGCATGAGATTGCCTTCAAATACTCTGATGCGCTTTCCAATTGCGATAACCATGTTATTTATAAGAATGGCGCCAAAGAAATCGCTGCTCAAGATGGTTATGCACTTACATTTATGGCTAAGCCAAATGAAAAGGAAGGTAACTCTTCACATATTCACCTTTCATTCCGCGGCTTAGATGGCTCACTGGTGATGGCAGATGATTCTGACAAAGAGCAGGGTTTGAGTGATCTTGGTCGTCAGTTCATTGCAGGCCAGATTGCACACATGCGTGAAATGTCTTTACTTTTTGCACCAAATATCAACTCGTATAAGCGCTATGTTCCCGGTTCATTTGCACCAACAGCGATTCGCTGGGGACGCGATAACCGCACATGTGCTCTGCGTTTAGTTGGAAAAGGTCAGAGCCTTCGCCTTGAAAACCGTGTTGCCGGTGGCGATGTCAATCCTTACCTAGCGGTGTCAGGAATTATTGCTGCTGGTTTAGATGGAATCAAGAACAAGATGGTTCTAGAGCCAGCTTTTACTGGAAATGCTTACGTGTCAGATTCACAGCGGGTTCCTTCATCCATGAATGAATCGCTTGCACTTTGGGAAAAAAGCGCGTGGGTTAAGGAAACCTTTGGCGCAGAAGTTCAGGCACATTATGCAAATATGGCCAAGATTGAAATTGCTGCATACGGTAAAGCAATTACCGATTGGGAACTCGTCCGTAACTTCGAAAGGTTCTAAATCTCACGTGTCTACTTCATACGATGTAATCAACCCTGCCACTGAACAGTTAGTTAAGAATGTTCCTCATTTAGATTTGGAACAAACGGACGCTGTGATTGCTAAGGCCGCTAAAGCTTTTGAAACATGGAAAAATGTAACTCCGGGTGAGCGTGCTCGTTTGCTTCGTGCATTTTCACAAGTTGTCACTGATCATCGTGAAGAGTTGGCACAATTAGAAATTACAAATGCTGGTCATACACGCGGCAATGCTCTGTGGGAAGCAGACAATGTTGCTAATACTTTGATGTATTACTCAGCAGCACCAGAACGCCTATTTGGTAAACAGATTCCCGTTCCCGGTGGTATCGATATAACTTTTAAAGAGCCGTTAGGTGTAGTTGGAATCATTGTTCCTTGGAACTTCCCGATGCCAATTGCTGGTTGGGGTTTTGCTCCTGCGCTAGCTGCAGGAAATACCGTTGTATTAAAGCCTGCTGAATACACACCACTCACAGCAATACGCCTTGGTGAATTAGCTCTTCTTGCCGGTATTCCTGAAGGTGTACTCAACATCCTTCCTGGAAAAGGAAGTGTTGTTGGAAACCGTTTTGTTACTCACCCATTGGTGCGCAAAGTTGGTTTTACGGGATCCACTGAAGTAGGCAAGCAGATTATGGCTGGATGCGCTGATCAAGTGAAGCGAGTAACTCTTGAGCTTGGTGGCAAGAGCGCAAATATCATCTTTGCTGATGCAGATATAGAAAAAGCGGCAGCAAGTGCACCTGGCGCCGTCTTTGATAACGCAGGCCAAGATTGCTGCGCTCGTTCACGAATTCTTGTACAAAAGTCCGCATTCGATAAGTTCATGGAGCACTTTGAAGTTGCCGTTAAAAAGTTTCGTTGTGAAGATCCAAATCTTGCAACTGCTGAAATGGGTCCACTTATTTCTAAAAAGCAGTTTGATGTCGTTGAGTCATACCTAGATGAAAAGATTGCCTTTCAAGGTACTGCCCCGTCGGGACCTGGCTATTGGATGCCACCAACGGTTTTGCTGCCAAAGAATGCCCAATCAAAATCTTGGCGCGAGGAAATTTTTGGTCCAGTAGTTTCAGTTTTAACTTTTGAAGATGAATCCGAAGGTATCAAGATGGCCAATGACAGTGAATATGGCTTGTCTGGTTCGATTTGGACACGCGATGTCGGCCGTGCCCTTCGAGTCTCACGGGCAATTGAATCTGGTGCGCTATCTGTTAATTCAAACTCATCAGTTCGTTTTTGGACACCATTTGGTGGATTTAAGCAGTCAGGTCTTGGACGAGGTTTAGGTCCAGATGCCGTTGATTCTTACACCGAGCTAAAGAACGTATTTATCTCAAACGACTAAAGTAAAAACAAATTAGACAGTACGTATTGGCGCGGTGGCGATGCGATCAAGAAATTGATCAACTAAATCGTAACCGCGCTGATTGCTTTCTGCTTCTAGTTTTCTAGTTTGAGCACGCAATTGATCAACCACAACGCCTTCAGATTCAACTTCGGCGCACCCACCATCCATTGCAAGCCACATATCCAAAACTTCTGCATCAATTTCTGGATGAAACTGCAGACCCAATGTGCGACCAAAGTGATAGGCCTGGGGACATAGCTCGGTTCGTGCAATTTCTGTAGCCCCTGGTGGCACTGTGAAACGATCCCAGTGATATTGAAACCATGGGCCTTTCGGAATCAAACTCTCGTCATCGCTAACTACTTCATACCAACCAAGTTCAGCATGTGGCGAACGCGAAACCGTCCCACCTAATACGCGTGACATCAACTGGCCACCAAAACAAATTCCTAACACTGGAATGCCAGCATTGTGAACGTCACGCATCTTTGCAACTTGAGGAATTAACCAGTTGCCGATTGCGCCATCGTCATACGCTGCATAGGGGGCACCCATAACAACTACAACATCAAATGAAAGTAAATCAGGCCATACAGGTGTGACATTTGGAGATTTTGCATGTTCTTCATCAACAATAATAAACCTTGAAATTTCGTAACCACGCTTTTCAAACTGTTTCCAAATTGGTCCACCAGCTGAAACATGGTCATGCTCAATGAAAATTACGCGCTTGGACATAGAACTAATACTACTTAATGATTCGTAATGGTTCTTGTCCACGTGCAATTAAGCGCTCAAAATGTAGCTCGCGCTTTTCGTTGAATCGGTTGGATTCATCTGTCGTCTTGGCCAAGAACGCGGCTAATTCGTCACGGGCGACTAAACCATCTCCGCTGAGATCTGTGCGCTCAAAAACATTCCAAGCGCGAAGAACTGGAGCAACGACTTCTTCCAGGTGTTGCTGCATGTCATAAATACCGGCAAGGGCAATCTGTACAGCTTTGCGGCCAAAGCCTGGCATGTTGGCACCTGGCATATCAAAATTTGTCACAACATCTGCGATTGCGCGCATTGAAGCATTTGGTTCCATATCAAGTGCTGCGCTTAATGTATTTCTATAAAAAAGCATATGTAGGTTTTCATCCAAGGCAACTCGCTGCATCATCGACTCTGCGATCGGGTCAGCCGAGATTTTGCCAGTGTTACGGTGAGAAATTCTTGTTGCTAACTCTTGGAATGAGACGTATGCAATTGTGTGCAACATGTCATTTTCATAAGGTGTTTGATAACCCAGTGACATATGCGCCATACGCAAGTCTTCAAGTTCATATGGATCAACTCCACGTGTTGCCATTAAATAATCGCGTATAACAATACTGTGACGCGCTTCTTCGGCCGTCCAGCGTTCAATCCATGTTCCCCATGCACCATCTCGGCCCATAGAAAGTGCAATTTCAGTGTGATAGCTCGGTAAATTGTCTTCAGTCAAAAGATTAAGGATGAGTGAATCTTGTGCAACCGGAGTCAGCCGTGAATCTTTTGCCTCCCATGCATCTCCATTGAGTGGGCCGGCAAAGTCTCGGCCTTCTGACCATGGGACATACTCGTGGGGATACCAGTTTTTTTGAACTTTTAAATGTCGGTCGAGTTCGACGGCAACGACTGGTTCTAGATCGCGGATGAGGCGAGCTTGAATGGCTTTGCTGTCATAAGTCATAGGTGCAAACTTACGGCACTATTTGGTTACTGACGAGTTAAAAATTCTCTTGTGCGCGTTTAATTGCTTGTGCCGCACGCCACTTCGCAATTTCTCCGTGATTTCCGCTCAATAAAATCTCTGGGACTGCAATATCTCGCCAACTCTGTGGTTTTGTGAAATTGGGATACTCAAGATATCCCTGCTCGTTATGTGACTCTTCAGCCAAAGATTCTGGATTTCCAAGAACTCCTGGAATCAATCGGGTGATGGCTTCAATCATTACAAGAGATGCTACTTCTCCCCCACCTAAAACATAATCACCAATAGAGACTTCATGCACACGGAAATTTTTAGCCAAATAATGCTGGCGCACACGATCATCAATACCTTCATAGCGACCACAAGCAAAAACCAAATGTGGTGATTGAGAAAACTTCGTAGCCATCGGTTGATCAAAGCGCTTTCCTGCAGGTGTCAGGATTATTAAGTCAGTCTCGGGATCCATTAATGGATCTAAAGCCTGTCCCCAAACCTCAGGCATCATCACCATTCCTGCGCCACCACCATAAGGTGTGTCATCTACTTGGTTATGAACGTTGGTAGCAAAACTGCGCAAATCGTGAATACCAAATTCAACTATCCCTGATTCCTGAGCTTTACCAAGCAGTGAAAGTTGCAGAGGGGCAAAGTACTCAGGAAAAATCGTAACGGCATCGATTTTCAATGGACCGCTCCTGCTATATCTGGTGGAATGACAACAACTTTTCGTGCTGCAATATCTACTTCTGGAACTAGTTGATGGACGAAGGGAATCAGAATTTCACCGTCCTCAGTTTTGATTGCCAGCAAATCTTGACCAGGAAGATTAATAACATCAGTGACTTCACCGATTACTTCTCCAGATTGCGAATGCGCAGCACAACCGATGAGCTGTAGAACATGGTAATCATCCTCATCGCTGCCTGGCTCATTGATATCAACATCGCAGTAAATCAAGGTATTGCGAAGCTTTTCGATTCCGTTGCGATCGGTAATTCCATCAAAACCCAATAGCAAAATGCCATTGTGAACTCGGCCAGAGATTATTTTTAACTCTCCCAGCGAATCTGTTTGAAGTTTGTTACCAATGGCAAAACGACGATCAGGTTCATCAGTTCGAACCTCAATCGTCGCTTCTCCAAGAATTCCGTGGGCGCGACCGATGCGCCCCACGAGTAAACGCATTGTTAGCGCGCTTCGTCGGTCTCGATGAGATCGACGCGAACAGTACGTCCTGCAATTGCACTCACGACCGTGCGAAGTGCTTTTGCAGTGCGTCCATTACGACCAATAACTTTGCCGATATCTTCTGGGTTCACACGAACCTCAAGAGTTGTTCCACGGCGATGTGTTTTTTCTGCAACAACTACATCATCGGGATTATCGACGATTCCCTTTACTAAATGCTCTAGGGCTTCATCCATCATTGTTATTCGGCAGCCGCTTCTTCAGTTGGTGTTTCGACAACAGCTTCTGTTTCGACAACAGCTTCTGTAGGAGCTTCAACAACCGCCTCTGTTTCAACCACTACGTCTGCAGTCACTTCCTGGGCTGGAACCTCGGACACAGCAACCTCTGCTACTGGTTCGGACACAACTACCGCCTCTTCAACCACAGGGTTTGCCTTTGCAGCTAACTTCTCTTGTGCTTTCTTCTTCAGAGTAGTCGCGCCTTCTTTTGGTTCATCCATTGCCTGCTTCATCGCTGCTTCATAAGCAACATGCTTGCCGACCTTAGGAGCTGCAACGCGAAGTGTTCCTTCAGTTCCAGGAAGACCCTTAAATTTTTGCCAATCTCCAGTGACCTTCAGAAGAGCCTCTACAGCCTCTGACGGTTGTGCACCAACACCGAGCCAGTACAGAGCGCGCTCTGAGTTGATCTCAATAAGTGATGGTTCTTGTCCTGGAACATAACGACCAATTTCTTCAATTGAAAGACCGTTACGTGCCTTGCGTGAGTCTGTAATAACTACACGGAAAAATGGTGTGCGAATTTTACCCATGCGCATTAAGCGAATTTTTGTAGCCAACTGTGTGTGTACTCCTGTTTATGTGTGTCATAAAAATTAATCGCAGCGGGGTGCGCAATCAATTACATACAACT
>WLIQ01000030.1 GCA_009726135.1 Actinomycetota bacterium
CAGTAGCCACTTACTTTCCATTCGATAGAAAGTCTTGCCATGCTGGCAATTCGTTTGGTCTGGCCCAGAAGGTACGGAGACCCAACGACGGCTCACAGGTTTTCCCACTGGGGTTGTGGGCAAGAGCTGTGGGCGGAGGTTGGAACCGCTCTGGTTGTACGGGTATAGATTAACCGAACATCTGTTCGAAAGGTAGCAGGAGCCACTGACACATATGAGCGTGTCGCGAGCGCATAAGAGCCCCATACTTGCCCCCATGCTGATCCTGCTGCCCCCTAGCGAGAAGAAGGCGGCCAACCCTGGCCCAGCAATCACCGTCTACACCGGCGTCCTCTATGCCGCCCTTGATTGGCACAACCTCAATAAGGCTGGGCAAAAGCGAGGGCTCTCATCCATTGTCATCATTTCGGCCAAGTACGGCCTTGTTCGCCCCCTAGATGAGATCGGGCCATATAAAGAAAAGATCAACACTAAAAGAATGCGAAAACCAATTAGCGCCGAGCTAGATGCCCTTGATGCGGATCTGATTATTGACTGCCGCTCTTCGACGTATCAAGGTGTCTGGACTCCCCCGGTATATAAATGTGTGGAGATTAAAATCTTTACGTATGTGGATGGCGTGAAGAAAACTATTACGCATATGTCCAAAAAGACACGAGGCGAGGTTACACGCCTGCTGTTGCAGTCAAAAACTGTTCCAACAACACCCCAGGAACTATGTGAGATTGTTTCTACTCAATTTGAATGTTTATTAATTGA
Source organism: Actinomycetota bacterium (assembly GCA_009726135.1). GTDB lineage: Bacteria > Actinomycetota > Actinomycetes > Nanopelagicales > Nanopelagicaceae > Planktophila. Next base: position 760 of record WLIQ01000030.1, read on the forward strand.
GTACAGTGGAAACACGCCTTGGGTTTTAGAGGTTATCGCCCAGTGATTATTTCTTTCTGTAACCTGCAGGACACTTTGGCTTAACTGCCGTAACCTTTTTTATGGTTTTTCCCTTAATACATGTGATTCTGGTTGCTTTGGCAGCTGCCTTAGAAATTGAGGGCTTAGGCGTTGGAGTTGCAGTCGCGATAGGTGTCGGGCTTGCGGTTTTAGTCGCTGCAGGAGTTGGTGAGGCAAGATTTGCTGAGATGTACTGCTTGATAGCTATTGGTACATATCCAAATTCAAGTCCTTTTGGCGGCGTGACTAGCATTCCTTGATCAAATGTTGCGAGCGAACCTTTAGTTGGTTCTGACATTAGTGCTGAGCGTGCCCATTCTTTTTGCATTTTCTCTATTGCGGCCTGCAGATTACCTTTTTCACTTGCATTTAATTCAAACCTCTGAAGAGCAGGTTGATCAACAAATTTGTACCACCGATACACGACTTGGCTTCCATCATTGAGATTGTTTGTAAAATCCGCTGAGGAGCTTGGCGAGGCATCCCACCAGGATGGATATTGGTACACATACGTCGATTTAATTTGTGGATTTCCAAAACTAGCCCTTACAAGAGGTTCAGGGGCCTGCGCCGCAGTAACTTCTACTTTCGCATCTGCAGTTTCAAGAAAATATTGAGCTAATTTAACTAATCCAGATTTTCCGGGGACGCTAAACCCGTAAGCATTTCCAGCATCGAAAACCTTGACTGAAAGTAATTGAGAGAGATTGCCGAGCGTTTTTCCTTCTTGATACACCTTTGGGGAATTTCCAACTAATTTTCCAGCAAATACTTCCTGCGTTGTTAATGTGGTTGGCAAATTTCCCGCACCACTGAGCACACCCTTTAAATCTGGACTTATTGCTTTAAATGAATAGGCTTTAAAGTCACGGGAGATGGAAAAATCACCATTTGAATCAACCGGGAACTCTAAATCTGGAATTTTCGTATAAATCTTGCCGCTTGAATCAACATACTTATAATACGGAATTGAATTCCATTCTGATGCAAGGCCCCCAACACTTCCTGATTTCATGTCCAATGTCATGTTCTTCTGAAGTGGGTTGCTTATTGACCCATCCACCCAAAATTGTGGAGCCACAAATGCCAATGGGCCCTTAAAATTACCAGAGTTCATAAAAAGGGTCCAAGAGTTATCGCCAGCTTGGGACCCGAAAGCATGATCAAATCTTGGCAAGTTCAGTGAATGCCACGTAACTCCAAGCTGCGGAGCAAAATCATCATTTTGAAAAACCATGCCATCAGGTGGCATTAATATTTGATTACTTACTTGAATTAACCCCGTTTGTTCTCGAGCAGTTGGAGTATTACTAAAAAAACCCCATCCTGGCGTCGCAAGTTGAGTTGTGTAGCAGTTTTGCGTCACGTTCGCCATGTACTTTGGATACGTCGTCCGAAATTTCTCCCCGCCCCACCATCCTAAACTTCCTTCAATTGTTTGAAAAAGGTAAAGCCCATACGAGCCGTTATTAGGATTACTTGCAGCGTTCTTTACCCAGGCGTCAGTTCCAGTTGCACATAGTTTTTGAGCGATACTTGCAGAGACAGTTTTGTTGTTAGGAATAATCCATGTTGAACTTAGACCTAGTTGAAAGTTATCAACTTGTGTTGCTGTAAGTGCCCATAAAGTTGAATACCAACCAAAGCCTGAACCAAAAGATTCTGGGGCTGGTGGTTGCAAATCTGCCGTGACATAAAAACCTGGACCATCTTGTAGTGCTGCAGAGCCGAGAATTCCACCACCGTATTTAAACTCTGGGGCTGCCACTGGTGTCGGATTTGAAATAGGAACAAACTCAGGATCGGAAAATGGTTTCAATAAATTGTTAGAACCACTTGAGCTTTCAATTAATCCTGCAGCATTTACTGAATCAAATTCATATGATGCGAGGATTGCTGAATCTGAAATTGAAGTTGCAACTTGCGCATCATTGCTTACCTGCGATGTAGTCCTTACTGTTTTCCATATTCTTAAATTATCGATACAGCCGTTTATGCGCTCACCTGCTGAAGGGCCATACTGGGCCCCGACACGAGTGTTTGTCCCTTCCTGATTGAGTAAATAATTGGAAGTTGAAGAGATGCTTTTTCCATCAAGGTAAATTGAGCCAATCCCTGCAGCGCTATGAGTTACTGCAATATGAACCCAGCTTTTTAGGGGCATTTTTGCGCTTGTATCTGCCCAGGTATCCCCCGCACGAATTCCCAAATCGGGATTTATTCCTATATAGAAAGAATTCGGCTGGCCTCCCTGAGAAATAATCTCAGCATATGATTTTTCATTCTTATTCAGGAAAAAATCAAATTCAACTGTGAAATCAGATGTGAGTGGTACTAATTTAGTAGTCGCCTCTAAATATTGAACTGCGCTTAAGGATATGCACTTATTGTTAGCCGATGCCTGCGATGAAATGAATTGAAGTGGCAGGAGTGCAAGTGTGAGAACAGCAACGACTCTCCCCATTCGCATGAGTTCAGCCTATTCCAAAACCCCTAGAATTTTCCAATATAAGCTCCACAGTTTTTTCTGGGTGATCCCACATTGGTGCGTGTCCGCAATTATCTATAACAATCCAGGCGCAGTGTTGTGGTGCTAGAGAGCGCTCTTGGGATACCGGATACGGCAACGTGTTATCGGTATCGCCAAAGAGGATAGTTACGGGCACTGATTCTGGAACCTTGGCATCAAAGCGTCGTCCTAACATTGCATCCCAAGCTGGGAAATATCCTTTTGCATTACCCATAGCAAATGCTGAGTCATAACAGATTTCATAACTTAACTCTTGCCACTTGGGACTTACTCTTGAATAACCAATTTTGCGTAATGCTATTGCGCGCAAACCAATTCTGATTACGGGCCTTAAAACCTTTGCTAAGTAGTACGACTGAGCTTCACTTGGCAGGCGCTTCGATGAAGGTATGAGCCAAAGGCCTGCAGGTGCAAGACCAGTAACGGTTGTAATGCGCGATGGTTTATCTGCCGCCATCTCAAGGGCAATCCAGCCACCTAATGAGTTGCCTGCGACATGAAATGTTGTGATTCCATATTCACTTTCCACGGTGTCGAAAATTGCACGCCCCAAAGATTTCGGATCCATAAGTTGCGCTGGATCAACTGGGGATCGACCATGACCCGGTAAATCAACAGTGATAACGCGAAAGTTTTTAGCCAACTCTGGAATTATCGGCTTAAATGCAGTTGCTGCAGAACCCAAGCCGTGAATGAGAATCAATGGCGGATGCTTGGAATCAGTCTGTGTCAGCGTAGTTACAAGTTTCATAACTAATACCTATATTTTTCAGTCTCTTTAGGATGGGCGCGACAGACTGCTTTCCATATTTCATCTGCTTCTAATCCTGCAGCTAACGCTTCGTTAACAGTTTTGCTACCTAGTTCAGAGATTGCGATATCTGTTGGAAAATGTGAATGTGCACCAAATGAAAGCGTTAAACGCTCACGAAGATCAGATATTCGCACGAGAAAAAAGAAACTCTGCCTGTAATCGTGAATCATCAGGGGTTAATGGTTGAATTCCTTGCCCAACTAACCAGCGGATTGCAAGATCTGCCAAAACCTGTGATCCCAAAACCAGTGCAAGTGATTCGTTGAATTGAATCCACATTGGGTTAGAAGTTGCTGCCATAGCTTGTGCTAGAGGGGCGGGATCGTTCGTGCGCATGTGGGCCAATGCCGCATCACCAGAAACGGCTATAGAGAGCGCCTCAAGGGCATCAGTTGGATGAGATGCATCTTTAGCAATTGCCACTAAACGGCGAAGTTCTAAATCACAGAGCGCAGCTAGAACAGATTCTTTATCTCGATAATGGTTATACAAAGTTGCGCGCGAAACTTCTGAAATATCTGCAATTTCAATCATGGACATCTTGGCTAAACCAACAGTGGCAATTAAGTGCTTAGCTCCTTCAAGAATTGCACTTTGTGTCCGACGATGCGTTGCAGCTTGTGGTGCGTATTTACTAAGCGGCATCGACGACAGTGAGAGTTACAGTCTCGCGGCTGGCCAACTCAGAAGCAACATCGCTAAATACACCTGAAAGAGAAAGACCCAGGGCCGCACAAATCGCGTTGAGTAGTTCAGAAGAGGCTTCTTTCTGTCCACGTTCTACTTCGGATAAATAACCAAGTGAAACGCGTGCATCACGGGCAACATCGCGCAACGTACGGTTTTGCGATGTGCGGGCAGCGCGAAGAGTTTGGCCAACAGCTTCACGAACTAGAACCATTGCCATCAACTCCTCTCTAAATTTCAATCACTACGGTGTCTAAGGATACGCGCAAAGGTGGCTATGGCGCTTGCTGTAGCGGCGTTTCGCACCGATTCTCGCTCACCAGATAAAGATAATTCAAAGCTCTGACATATCGGGCCTTGGATTGCTACCCAAACTGCACCAACTGGATGACCATCTAAGGGATTGGGCCCGGCCACACCGGTAGTGCTAATGCCCCAAGTTGTTCCAAAAGATTTGATGGCACCACGCGCCATTGCAACTGCCACTTCTTCACTTACCGACGTGTGCTCTTCTAGCATTGCAGGATCGACCTGTAAATGAGAAATTTTTATCTCATCCCGATAGGCCGTTGTGCCGCCAACAAAAACATCCGATGCACCAGCAATTGTTACGATTGCAGAACTTAGCGCGCCCGCAGTTAAAGATTCAGCAGTACTAACAGTTTCACCACGAGCGCGCAATGCATCGACAACTTCGGCTGCAAGGCTGATGATTTCAGCAGGTAGCGCCATCTCAATACGTCCTAACTCGCCGTTGAAGTGAAGGCTGATTTTACATAGTAAATGCCAGTGCCGATAGTCATAATTATGGCTACGTACATAAATCCATCACGGAACCAGTACAGCGATGAGCCCAAAGGTAGGACATAGAATCCAACGCCAAAATTTTGCAGAGTGGCTTTGATTTTGCCACCTTTATTTGCTGGGATTACACCACGTTTAATAATCACTAATCTAAAAATCGTAATGCCAACTTCACGGAACAAAATCAAGAAGGAGATCCACCACGGAAGTCGACCCAAAATTGAAAGACTAATCATGGCAGCACCGATCATTACTTTATCAGCAACTGGATCTAAAAACTTTCCAAACTCGGTAACTGCATTGCGGCTTCGTGCCAAATTTCCATCGACAATATCGCTGAGTCCAAGCACAAAGAAAACTATCCATGAAATGTATTGCCATGTTGCATCATTGCCACCATTTTTAAAAAGTGTATAAACACCCACTGGTACAAGTAATAATCGTGCAACTGTTATGAAGTTTGGCGTAACAAATCCGGGTAGATTCATAGAGGCTTTGCAACCAAATCAGCACCCATTGAATCAATCACCACAGCGTCAACATACTGGCCCGCAATAAAATCTGTTCCAATAAAAGTGGTACTTCCATCAACTTCGGGTCCCTGGTGCGCTGCGCGACCTTCTTGAAGTTCGGCATCCTCAATTAGCACTCGGACTGTCTCGCCGATACGAGCTGCAGCTCTGGCCGAAACCATCTCATCGGCAAGTGATGACAAAGTCTGTACGCGTTGAGCAATCACTTCCTCGTCAATCTTATCTTCGTGCTTCAGCGCTTCTGTATTGTCTTCATCAGAATATCCAAAAATGCCAACTGCATCTAATTTAGCTTGCGTAATAAAGGTTGCAAGTTCATCAAAGTCTTCCTGTGTCTCGCCTGGAAAACCCACAATAAAGTTTGACCGTATACCGGCTTCGGGTGATAAGACTCGAATTTGATTAATCAAGTGTAGGAATTTTTCGTTATCACCAAACCGGCGCATACGACGTAATACAGATGGTGCTGAATGTTGGAAGGATAAATCAAAATATGGCACTGTTTTAGGAGTTGCAATCATGGCTTGTATAAGTGTCGGTCGCATTTCAGCTGGCTGCAAATATGAAAGCCGAACACGCTCCACGCCTTCAATGCTTGCAATCTCAGGCAACATTTTCTCCATTAATTGAAGGTCGCCTAGATCTTTTCCATATGAAGTTGTGTTTTCGCTGACCAAAAATAGCTCTGTCACACCGTTGGCAACTAGCCACCTCGCTTCATCCATAATTTCATGGGGCCGGCGCGAAACAAATGAGCCTCTAAAATATGGGATAGCGCAAAATGAACAACGGCGATCACAGCCCGATGCAATCTTTAGTGGTGCCCATGGTGCATTGCCCAGACGCTTACGGGTAAATTCACTGGCTTCCCGAGCATCCGCGCGCTCTGCTGGAGCAATCGGAAGTAGCGCCCTCCGATCACGTGGAATATGCGGTGTATGGGATTTACCTGCAACGATTGATTGCAGTCGTGCTGAAATATCTTGATAGTCATCAAAGCTTAAAATCGCATCAGTATCTGGCAACGCCTCTGCTAACTCGTTGCCATAACGCTCGGCCATGCAGCCCACTGCGACAACTGCTCTAGTTTTTCCATGTCCTTTAAGTGAGTTTGCCTCAAGCAGGGCATCGATTGAATCTTTTTTCGCAGATTCAATAAACCCGCAGGTATTTACTAAAGCAACTTCTGCTGATTCAACATCATCAACTAAGGTCCAACCATCGGCAGCTAAACGTCCAGCTAGCTCCTCAGAATCAACTTCATTGCGTGAGCACCCTAAAGTGACAACTGCTACGGTGCGCTTCATTTGGTAAATCTTAGCGGGTTATGAATCGACTCCGTACGACACGCTAACTACAGCGCCATTAGCCCCGATTACAGGTACTTTCTTACCATTAACCGTGAGATCAACTCCACCTGCATTGCCTACTTTGAGATTGAGTTGGGTATCGGACGTGAAAACCATTTCTGCGCCAAGTGATAACTGACCACTAAATAATGTTCGTCCAACCGTATCTGAAACATAAATCCAAGATTTTGCTCGTGGTGCACTAATTCTTACCTCCACACCTTTGCCAGTTGAAAAAGATGTTTGTGCTGAAGGCTGGGCAGTTGGTGTTGCCGGCGAAGATGGTGACTCAGAAGTGGTGGGTGATTCTGAAGGCGTGGTGCTTGCAGTAGGAGCCACAATGACAACATTTGTAGTATTTGTATTTGAGATAATAATTTGTGCAAGTCCAACAACCGTGAGCGATATAACTGAAATCATGACAAGAACTTTCCAAGAAACTCTACGTTCTTGGGTCGGCTCGCGCATCACATTGTTATCAACGAGTAATTGTTGAATAGAGCGAACTTCCTCGCCTTGTTCTTCCTCATACGTACGGATGAATTCTTGGCTATCTGCCCGTAATACGGCGGCAATATTTCTTACGTGGCCACGCGCATAAGTTTCGCCACCACAATTTTTGAAATTATCGCCTTCAATTTCACGCAACACTGTGGCTCGAATATTTGTTTTCGCAGCCAATTCTTCAATAGAAAAGCCCGCGTCTTTACGCGCTTTTGCAATCAAAGAGCCAAGTGACATGGTTAGTGGTCCTAAAGGGAAAATGCTGCTGCGGATTAAGTCCTAAGTGTAGAACTTTTAACCCGCACCTGGCTATGGCTAGGTGTGAGAACAGAGGGTGAATTGAGGGTGAAAACTGATAAGACATCACTCTTTAGTAGTCGCGTAAGGTCGCAATCACCGAATCAAGTTCATCGGGCTTAACCAATACAGTTCTGGCCTTGGAACCTTCTGAAGGTCCAACAATTCCACGTGACTCCATGAGATCCATGAGCCTGCCAGCTTTTGCAAAACCAACTCGTAATTTTCTTTGCAACATTGAAGTTGAGCCAAACTGAGTTCCAACAACTAGTTCTACAGCTTGTAGCAAAATATCTAAATCATCGCCAATCTCTTTATCAACCATCTTGGGATGTGATTGCACTGCTGTAACATCATCACGATAACGCGGCTTTAACTGTTTCTTTACGTGCGTTGTGACCGCTTCAATCTCTCGCTCTGACACGTAAGCACCTTGAATACGAACGGCACGACTTGCGCCCATCGGAATAAAGAGGGCATCACCCTGACCGACTAGTTTTTCTGCTCCAGGGCTATCTAAAATTACACGACTATCTGCAAGGGAACTTGTAGCAAATGAAAGTCTTGAAGGAACGTTCGCCTTAATTAAACCCGTTACTACATCCACAGATGGACGCTGTGTTGCAAGCACTAAGTGAATCCCGGCAGATCGGGCTAACTGTGTAATACGAACTACTGATTCTTCAACTTCCTTTGCTGCAACAATCATCAAATCTGCAAGCTCATCGATGATGACTAGTAGATATGGATACGGCTCCACTGTTCGATCACTACCAGGTGGAACGATTACTTTGCCAGCGCGAACTGCTTTATTAAAATCATCGATGTGCCTAAAGCCAAATGTTGATAAATCTTCATAGCGAAGATCCATCTCGCGCACTACCCAAGTGAGTGCATCTGCCGCCTTTTTTGGATTAGTAATAATCGGCGTAATAAGATGCGGAATGCCTTCATAAGCAGTGAGTTCCACTCGCTTAGGATCAATTAAAACCAAACGCACTTCATCTGGTGTCGCGCGTACCAAAATAGATGTAATCATCGCGTTGATCATTGACGATTTCCCTGCACCGGTTGCACCAGCAACTAAAAGGTGTGGCATTTTTGCAAGGTTTGCACACACAAAATTACCTTCAACATCTTTTCCTAACGCAACTAACATCGGATGGTGATCCTGACCGGCAACTGTTGAGCGCAAAACATCACCCAATGCAACGATCTCGCGATCCGTATTTGGAATCTCTATACCAACTGCAGATTTTCCTGGAATGGGAGACAGGATGCGGACATCACTGCTGGCAACGGCATAAGAAATATTTTTTGCCAATGCCGTAATACGTTCAACTTTTACCGCATTTCCAAGTTCTACTTCATATCTAGTCACCGTAGGGCCACGCATAAAGCCTGTAACTTGGGCATCAATTTCAAACTGCAAAAATACTTCAGTTAATGCAGCAACAACTAAATCATTTGCTTTACTTTTGGCCTTTGCCGCGGGGCCAGTTCGAAGTAAATCTACTGGCGGTAGTTCATACGTTGAATCCGGTGTCAATAACAGTTGTTCAGGACGCTTAGTTACATTCTCTGGTGCTACAACTGGTGAGACTGGAATTGGAACTGTGAACTCTTCATCAAAACTATCCTCATCAAGCTCTTCTTCATCTTCTTCAACTGGTTGGTTCCAAGCAGCCACAATGGGTGATTCAAAAGGTGGCGTATCTGTTACTTCGAAATCTTCAACTTTAATTCCGCGTTCAGGTCGCTTTGACCATAGCCAGGAAGACGTTGATTTAAAGCGATCTAATATGTCAGATACTGGCGTGGCCGAAACAACAAGCAATCCAAAGGTAAAAATAATTATAAGAACCGGATACGTTAAAACTGATGTCATTAGAGAAACTAATGGGGTAGTAACGCCGTATCCAATCCACCCACCGCCATGGCGAATTGCTGTTGCACCTGTTCCCATTGAGCCATTGAGTAGATGTGAGAGACCAGTTGATGAAAGCAGAAGGGCCAATGTTCCTACAACGACGCGGCCTATTGCCGCTTTGTCTTCTGGAGTTCTAAACAATTTAAATGCGAAGTAAATAAGCACTAAAGGAGTGAAGAATCCAATACGACCGAAGCCACCATATATAAAGGCATAAACGGCACGGCCAACAATATTGTCGGCATGAAACCATGTTCCTGCCGTTGCTATAAGGGCCAGAATCAAAATAAGGAATGCAAAACCATCTCTTTGATGTGCCGGATCTAAATCGCGTGCACCACGAGCAATAAATCGAACTGAGTTACCTAACACCTTGGCAATGAAACGCCAGATTGCAGCTAATCCTCGACCGAACGCGCCACCTACTGCGCTGCTCTTTGATTTAGATTTTCTCTTAGCCACACTCCTCATCGTAAAGGAAGAGTAAATTCAAGCCGCCTAGGCGCGCCGTCCTTAAACTTCTATAACAACAGGGACAATCATCGGTTTTCGGCGATGCTCTCCCCCAACCCAACCACCAACGGTCTTTCGAACTATCTGTGAAAGTTGATGGGTCCCATTAATTCCATCGGCAACTGCAGCAGCCAACGCCTTCTCAATCTTTAATTTCACATCATCAAATAGCGCCATATCTTCATTGAATCCACGGGCATGAATATCTGGGCCAGCAACAATTTTTCCACTCTGAGAATCGATAACAACAATTACTGAGATGAAACCTTCCTCACCCAAGATTCGTCGATCCTTTAGTGATGTTTCAGTTATATCGCCGATGCTCTGACCATCTACATAAACAAAGCCACATGGAACCGATCCAACAACCTGTGCTTCATGATCAATGAGATCGACCACCACACCATTTTCAATGATTAGGGCGTTACTGCGCGGAACACCAGATTGAACTGCTAATTCAGCATTTGCTTTCATGTGTCGCCATTCGCCGTGGATTGGCATTACATAGCGTGGCTTAACAATGTTGTAGCAGTAAAGAAGTTCACCGGCTGCAGCATGTCCTGACACGTGCACCATTGCGTTAGCTTTGTGAACCACTTTGGCACCAAATCGAGTGAGTTCATTAATGACTCTAAATACAGAGTTTTCATTTCCTGGAATCAGCGAAGAGGCCAGAATCACTGTGTCACCTTCACCCACGCGAATCTGATGGTCACCATTGGCCATACGCGAAAGCGCAGCCATTGGTTCACCTTGTGAACCAGTACAAATTAAAACTACATTGTCTTCAAAGGAGTCAAGATCCTTTGCATCCATAACGATTCCAGGTGGGACAGTCAGGTAGCCCATATCTTGAGCAATCTTCATATTGCGCACCATTGAACGACCAATAAAAATAACTTTTCTCTTGTGAATCACTGCGGTATCAATTACTTGCTGGACGCGATGTACATGTGATGAAAATGAAGCAACAATCACGCGGCGCTTTGTTGAACCGATAACGCGGTTAAGAGCCGGCATGATTTCGCGCTCTGATGGAGTAAAACCTGGGATGTCAGCATTGGTCGAATCAACCATGAACAGATCAACGCCTTCCTCGCCCAATCGTGCAAAAGTGCGCAGATCTGTTATGCGACCATCGAGTGGAAGTTGATCCATTTTAAAATCACCTGTTGCTAGTACTCGACCAGCATCGGTATTGATTACAACGGCTAATGCATCTGGAATTGAGTGATTCACTGCGACAAATTCAAGTTCAAATGGTCCAACATCTTCATGTCCACCTTCGCGAACTTCACGCGTTAGTGGAGTAATTCTGTGTTCTTTAAGCTTTGCAGTTACAAGAGCCAAGGTAAGGGCTGATCCGTAAATTGCTATGTCGCCACGTTCGCGCAGTAAATAAGGCACCGCCCCAATATGGTCTTCATGGCCATGTGTTAAAAACACACCGACAACATCATCTAAACGATCGCGGATGTACGAGAAATCCGGAAGAATTAAATCGATTCCAGGTTGCGTATCTTCAGGAAATAACACGCCGCAGTCAACGATTAATAGTTTTCCCTTGGTTTCAAAGACGGTCATATTGCGACCGATTTCGCCTAAACCGCCAAGGGCAACAATTCGCAATCCCCCGTCAATGAGAGGGGAGGGTAATCCGAGATCTGGGTGAGGATGATTCATTATTTAATTGCTACGCCACCTGCGCGTAAGTCGTCACGCAACTGCGCAATTTGCACATCGGTTGCATCGACTAGAGGAAGGCGGGTGTAACCACCAGGTAGACCCATCAAAGTTAGTGCAGCCTTTGTCATGATGGCACCTTGGGTACGGAAAGTTCCGGTAAAGACTGGCAGAAGTTGTTGGTGAATCTCTAACGCTCGTGCAGGATTTCCGGCAAACCAAGCATTGAGCATCTCTTTTAATTGGCTTCCAACGCTATGACCACAGACAGAAACAAAACCAACTGCACCTACTGAAAGCAGCGGCAAGTTAAGAATGTCATCTCCTGAATACACAGGTATTCCGCAACGCTTAATAACCCATGATGTCGCCGCAACATTTCCCTTTGCATCCTTGAGCGCAACAATTGAAGGGTGCTCAAAGAGTTCAACGATTGTGTCCGACTCAATTTCAACACCGGTGCGACCAGGAATGTCGTACAACATCATTGGTAACCCAGTTGCATTAGCCATTGCCAAAAAGTGAGCCTTGATGCCTGCTTGAGGTGGCTTGTTGTAATAAGGAGTAACAACCAAAATTCCATCAGCCCCAGCAGCTTCACTGCGCTTGGCCTGATTGATTGAATAGTCAGTTTCATTATCGCCAGCACCAGAAACAACTTTGATATCCGGGCCAACTACACGCTTAACAACTTTAATAATCTCTTCTTTTTCAGAGGATTTAGTTGTTGGTGCCTCACCTGTAGTGCCATTAACGACAATTCCATCATGACCATTCTTAACAAGATGATCAGCGATTTTTTCAACGCCATCCCAGTCAATGGATCCATCCTTATTAAATGGAGTGACCATTGCGGTCAACATGCGGCCAAATGGCGCTGGCGTACTCATGCGGGCAACTCTACCCGTTTTATGGGGCGATGCGACCAGACTTTTCGAAAGCCCCGTATGTAAGCGGCATTAATTTCGCGAATTCGGCTTCCATTTTCTCGGCCACCATCTCAATTTCACGTTGTGGATAGCTTGGAAAGTGGGAGCCATCGCGCGATGTGCGAAGGGATAAAAAGTTCATGAGTGCACGGGCATTCATAGTTACATACATTGATGAATATGTGGCCACTGGTAAAACTGCACGAGCAACTTCGCGGGCAACGCCAACATCTAACATTTTTATATAACTCTCATACGCAACAACATACGCTTCTTTCATCGCTTTAACAGTTACTTCAAACTGTTCGGCAGTTCCATCTTCAAATGTATATGCACCAGTTTTGCCAACTTGGATGAGCTTACGTTCCTTAGATGGAACATAAAATACTGGTTTTAATTCGCGGTAACGACCACTTTCTTCATTATAAGAAGCGATGCGATGGCGCATGAATTCGCGGAAAACAAATATCGGAGCTGAGATAAAAAATGTCATCGAGGTATGCTCAAATGGTGATCCATGGCGTTCACGAGCAAGGTAATTAATTAATCCAGCAGAGCGAGCAGGATCTTCGCCGATCTCATCCATAGACTGTTCGCCAGCAGTTGATACGCGTGCCGCCCAGATTACGTCGGCATCACTTGCACTGGCTTTTACTAATTCAACGGTTACATCGTCTCTAAAAATGATTTCCTCAGGCATAGCCTCACCCTATAAGGGGCCGGGTTTGAGTCTTTGGACATCTACGGCAGAATGGCTGCGTGTCCAGAATTGAATCCACCACACTTCGCGATTCTTTCAGCGTTTCCTTCACGGTTGGGGCATATGGAACCGCATTTGGAGCTGCTGCTGTCGCCAATGGCTTTTCAGTTCTGCAAAGCTGCTTACTCTCACTTCTCACTTTTTCTGGTGCTTCTCAGTTTGCAGTTATTGGAGTTTTAGGTGCAGGTGGGGGCGCAATCAGCGGAATTGCAACTGCCTCACTTCTTGGAATTCGAAATGGTTTATATGGAGTGATCATGGCTCCGCGATTAAAAGTAAAAGGTTTTAAGCGAATCGTTGCGGCACAGATAACAATTGACGAATCAACGGCCGTTGCACTCGGACAAGAAATTCGCGGCGAAAAAGCGATGCGTCAGGGGTTTTGGCTCACCGGCTTCGGCGTATTTATTTTTTGGAATTTATTTACATTAGCTGGGGCCCTTGGCGCGCAAGCTATGGGCGATATCCGTGTGTGGGGCCTGGACTCGGCCGTGCCTGCGGCGTTTTTGGGTCTTGTTTGGCCACGCTTAAAAACTAACCGTGATCGAATTCTTGCAATCACCTGTGTTGTATTTGCGCTAGCGATGACGCCAATTTTGCCCGCAGGATTGCCCATTATTGCCACAGCTTTTATTGCAGTTGCGGTAGGGCTACGCGTATGAACGCATTCTGGGTAGCAACCATTGGAACAAGTGTCATTGCTTTTCTTTTAAAGTACACCGGGCATAACGTTCCCGAGCGGATTTTTTCACACCCTAAAGTGCAAGCGATAAATACTTTGATTCCTATTGCACTTCTCAGCGCATTGGTTGCCGTTCAAACTTTCACGGAAAAATCTAAGCTTATGATAGATCACCGCTTAGCTGGATTAGCTGTTGCTGTCGTGGCGCTACTAATCAAGGCGCCATTTCCAGTAGTCGTTATTAGCGCAGCTTTTACCTCAGCTGCTATCTATAACTGGCTTTAGATAATCTTTAACTCTTCAAGCTTTGCCTTCAAGTCATTATCTGATGGCTCAGTTAAATGAGTTCCATCTGAAAATACGATGACAGGGATTGACTGTGCACCGCCATTTATCTCTTTGACTTTATCTGCTGCACTTAAGTCAGCATCAACATCGATAAGTGTGTATTCAACATTGAGTTCTTCAAAAAGACGCTTTGAACGACGGCAGTCTCCGCACCAATCGGCACCGTACATAGTGATTTGATCTTTAGACACGTTGTTTCCCCTTACATGAACTTGTCTAGGCCATGAGTCAGGCCTGGATGTGAAATTACTTTACGTATGCCAAGAATAACCCCTGGCATAAAACCTGCACGGTCAAGTGAATCGTGACGAATCGTTAACGTTTCACCTAATCCTCCGAGAATTACTTCTTGGTGTGCGACCAATCCCCGTGCGCGAACTGAGTGGATATGAATATCGCCAACTTTTGCACCGCGCGCTCCGTCTAATGCCGTTGTTGTTGCATCTGGCTGAGCGCCAAGACCTGCATCTTTGCGTGCGCTGCTCATCAGCTCTGCGGTGCGTGATGCTGTACCACTTGGCGCATCAACTTTAAGTGGATGATGCAGCTCGATAATTTCAGCTGATTCAAAGTAACGTGCAGCCTTTTCGGCAAACTCCATCATCAGAACTGCGCCAATCGCAAAGTTAGGTGCAATAAGTACTCCAACACCAGGGTTTGCTTTTAAAATACTTTCTACAGTTGCAAGCTTGGTTGCATCAAAGCCAGTGGTACCAACTACTACGTTGATTCCAGAATTAATAAGAAATTCAAGATTTGCCATGACGCTATCTGGAGTAGTGAAATCAACAACTACGTGTGCGCCAGAATCTTTTAATTGATCAAGTGAGTCACCAAGATCTAGGGCAGCAACAAGGGCTAATCC
>WLIQ01000031.1 GCA_009726135.1 Actinomycetota bacterium
CACCAAATCCTCTATGCGTTTTTTACAACGCTTATCTCGTTAAAAAATCCCTGTTTTAGGTTTTTCTTACCTGTTCGCGCTGGGCTTTTATCGCGATGGATTCGCGGGCCGCGCTGAACTATGTGGTGTAAGTATGACAGATGAGGGCCCAATTGCCTACTTTCCCGCTTACCTCACCTATTAGCCTCGAGAGCGAGCGTGAACGTTCTGAAGCAGTCCAAATCCAATCAATGTGGCAAACATTGATGAGCCGCCATATGAGACAAAGGGAAGTGGAACACCTGTCATTGGCATGAGCCCTAAGGTCATTCCAATATTTTCAAATAGTTGAAATGCAAACCAAGCAATAACACCAGTTGTTACTAATCGCCCAAAGGGATCGTTAGTTCGTCTGGCTATAGAGAATGCGCGCATCAAAATAATGAGATACAACAAGACAATTAATCCACTGCCAAGAAAACCTAGTTCCTCACCAGCAACAGTGAATATAAAGTCTGTCTGTTGTTCTGGAACAAAGCGACCATTAGTTTGTGGTCCATTAAATAAACCAGTTCCAATTAATCCCCCAGAACCAACAGTGATACGGGCCTGACGTAGTTGATAGCCGGTACCTTGAGTATCTGCAGTTGGATCAACAAAAGTTTGCAACCGCTTAATTTGATAGTCGCTAATGACTCCAGATTTAGTTGCTACGAAAGCACCAAGTACGGCCACCAGCAAAAGGCCAACAACCCATTTTGTAGGTGAACCAGAGACTGCGATGATTGTTACAACTGAGGCAGAGATGATAAAAACTGTGCCCATATCGGGTTGCAGCAAAATTAGCAGGACAGGCAGACCTGCAATAATTAAGGCTTGCAGCACATCCCGAGAAGTCGGTTCATCGCTATCGTGAGAGCGCTCCGACAAAATCATAGACATTCCGATGATGATTGAAATCTTTGCAAGCTCTGCCGGTTGAATTTGAAAACCACCAGGTAAGGCAATCCAGGCTTTAGCGCCATTAACTTCACTGCCAAGTCCTGGAATCAACACAATGCTTAAACCGATTACACCTAAGCCCCACACAATTGGTGTGTAGGCACGCAGTAATCGATAGTCAATAACAGTTGTTCCATAAGCTAATAAAGCACCGATGGCGATGTTCACAACGTGACGCTTAAGGTAATACTGGGGATCTAAACCATTATTGGCATACCAATCTCGGGTTGCGGCATAAACCAGCAATGTGCCTATAAATAAAAGTAAACCAACGGCAGAAGTTAAAACCGGATCAAAACCATGAAAAATTGATGATCGGGTTCGCCTATATAAACGTTGACGCGCGGCTATCTGGCTCATGGCGTCTCCTTTGGCTTTGTAGCCGGTGAAATCTTTGGCAATGCGGTTGGAGGTTTTCCATTTGGGAAAAGTGCTGCTCCGGGAATAATTTTATTGCCTTTAACTCCAAAAATCGTGTCATAGATAGCTCGGACACTCACGCCGGATGTTGCTCCACCAAATCCACCTTGTCCCACCATTAAGACAACGGCATATTCTGGTTTATTACTTGGTGCAAAGGATGCAAACCAAGATGTGTCATCTTTAAGTGATCCGTTAGCGTTTCGGCCAAAGACTTGGCCCGTTCCGGTTTTTGCACTTACTTCAATTGGGAAACCTGCAAATACGCTTCTACCGGTGCCGTTGACAACTACTTCACGAAGTGCGCCTTGTAAGAATTTAATAGTCGAAGGTGCAGCTGTAAGAGTTCCTAATTTTTGGGGCTCAATAGTTTTAATAACAGTTCCATCAGTTTTAACAATTGCCTTACCGACCGTTGCCTGCCAAATAGTTCCACTGTTAGCAATGGCCGCATACATCTGAGTTAACTTCAGTGGTGTAACAACGGTGTCACCTTGACCGATAGAAAAGTTAACCGCATCTCCGGCACGGACCTTGTCACCATCAGTACAGTTTTCGGCCGCTAGCTGTATTAGAAATGGCGTCTGCTGGGCCTTGGTAGCACGTGTTTTGTAGTTGCAATAGAAATCTTTATTCTGCTGGAACCAACTCTTTTTATATGCTCGGTCAGCCAAACGCGAAGTGGATTCAGAAGGCAAGTCGATACCTACTTTTTCTGGAATATGAAAGCCTTGCGCAGCTTTGAAGAAATAGTCATTCGGACTCGACTTTGGTCGCATACCGCCATCACGAAGCCATTCATCAAAGGCAATTTTGTACCAGACGGTGTCACAGGAGAGCGCTATAGCTTTCTTCAAGTTCATCCGACCCTGGTTTTTGCTGTCATAATTTTGGAAAGCGCGATTACCAATTTGAACTTCTGATGGGCAGTCATAATTACCATTGAGGTCATAACCTGCCGCCGCCGCTGCAACAGTAGAGACAATTTTAAAAGTTGAAGCAGGTGCAAATAATCCTTGAAGGGCACGGTTAAGTGCGGGAACAGATTTTTTCTCACTAAAGAGATCTGAGGCTTCTTGAACTGTTAAGCCCTTTTCAAATGCGTTGGGATCATAGGTTGGATATGAAGCTAGAGCGATAATTCGCCCAGTTCTTACATCCATAACTACCGCAGCTCCTGAATCAGATGTGTATCCATTTGCGCGCCCGCGTTTAACTGCATCAGCTAAAGCTTTTTCAGTTACCGCTTGTAGGCGGGCATCCAAACTTGTTATTAAATGATCTCCGGCAATAGGTTTTGTGTTTTGACTCTCACGTGTAATCGCTTCTTTTCGATCAACAATAACTGTGCGTATGCCTGGGGTGCCTCGCAAGAATGAATCGTATTGAATCTCTAACCCTGCCTTGCCAATTGTTTCACTTCTAAAGTATTGCTTGCCATTTCCTTTAGTTAAATCAGTTTCAGTTAGTGGTCCTACATATCCCAAGACATGTGCACCGTTAACACCAACGATGCCCGGGTAATTACGAATCGAAATCGGTTGAGCATCTACCCCGGGAAATTGGTCAGAGCGTTCAACAATCTGTAAAGCGATATCGGGATCAGCCTCTTTAGTAATCGGAATCGGCTGATATCTAGAACCGGTCCAGCATCCAGCGCGTTCACCCTTGGGCAATTCACCACATAATCTCGTGTTTGTGTAAACATCGTCGTAATTAAGTTTGAGCAGCTGTGCAACTCGTTGTAACACGGCAACACCTTTATCGGGCTGCTTATCTAAGGCGATTCGATCAATAGTGATAGCCAAGCCAACTTTATTTAGCGCTAAAGGCACGCCATAAGCATCCACAATCAACCCACGTGTAGCAGGGGCTATAACGTCGCGACTTTGAATGCTTAATGCTGCATTTCGATATTTAGGTCCGGCAGCAATTTGAAGGTAAAACAAACGCCCAAAGAGTGCGGTCAGCAAAGAAATGATCAGAATTTGTACGACAAGAAGACTTAATCGGGAGCGTTGATTCATAGTGATGATCGTGTTTCAAAAACTAGATTATGTAGATATGAAAAGACAGGAAGAACAATGGGTGTAATAACGATCGTCCAGATTGAATTGCCTACTAGCGTTAACAAGATCTGACTAAAACTGCCTGTTGCAACACCTAACAAAATACCGCTTATCAAAAAAGAAATCTTTGCACCTAAATTTGCTGTTACTACAAAAAAGATCACACCAATAGGATTTCCATTGATATTTCCATCGCCATAACCAAGATAGGAAACTCCATAACAAACAAGGATCATGATCAGAGTCCATTGACCAACTGGTCCCCCTGAACTCTGAGACATATCCATTAAAATTCCAGCAGCAAAACCAGTCAAAGCCGCAATTTCAGGTGTGCTAATGACGGCCCATAGCAAGGCAAAGATCATAAAAAGAGAGAATCCACCACCAGGAAGTTTGAATTGATTCACTACTGCTTCTTGAAAGAGATATACAAAGAAAATGATTGGTGCAGATAGAGAAAGTTGGCGGGTCAACATTTTATTTTAATTCGTTGGAGACGGTGAAGGTGTCACATAAACCGTAACCGTTGGCATCGGAGTTGGAACTGGTTTAGGCGGAATCAAAGCATCGCCCGGATTATTTACTGGCGCACCGACAACAACTGCTAATACGCCTAGCGATGAAAAATCTGTGTAGAAACGCACCGCACCACTTTGTGCGATTTGACCAGCTGAATTATCGATTGAAGTAACGGAACCAACAGGAACTCCAGGAACAAATGGGCGATTAGCAACGCTTCCGCGAGCTAGCAAAACATCGCCAGCTTTAACCGTCGTCAAATTATCGAGCAACTGTAGTGAGCCAGAACGAGTTCCCCGGCCTGACAAAATGCCGATTTGTTGTGTGCCTGCAATGCGAACACCGATTTTAAATGATGGATCCGTCGCTAGCATTACTAATGCCGTAGTTGGATAAACTTCTTTAACAACTCCAGCGATTCCAGTCTGTGAGAGCACGGTCATATTTTTCTTAATTCCTGCGTTAGATCCGCTATCAATAGTTACGGTCTGTGAAAATGATTGACTAGATCCTTGACTAATTACCCGCACATTTACAATTTTGTATGAAGCCGTTCCCGCTAAATCTAATACAGATTTCAATTGTTGTAGTTGGGCATCGGCGTTTTTGCGATTGAGTAACGTAGCTCTTAACTTTGCATTATCGGCACGTAATTTTTCTATCTGACTTCGCGTACGGCCTAGGTGCGTGACATCTGTGACAAAGTTTTTAAAAGGAGAAATAACTACGCTACCGGCCTTTTGAAAAGGTGAGAGAACGGTCTGTGTACCTTGGCGTGCACCGTTGAGAATAGAGACTCCACGTAAATCTAAAGTAATCAGAAATAGCGCAGTAACAATCAAAATGATTAAGAGAAGACGGGTACGACTCTCTCCGCCGTAACGCATCTTCTAATAATCCTATCGACGTGGTTCGGAGATTAAGACCTTCTCTAAAGCCTCAAACTCTTCGATACATTTTCCAGAGCCCTCAACAACAGCGTCCAATGGACGTTCTGCAATATGAATTGGCATTCCAGTTTCTTTGCGAAGACGTTCATCGAGACCCTTAAGAAGTGCTCCACCACCGGTTAGAACGATTCCACGATCCATCAAATCTGATGCAAGCTCAGGAGGAGTCTTATCCAGCGTGCTCTTTACAGCATTAACAATTGCATTTACTGGCTCTTCGAGAGCTTTGCGAATTTCTGCTGCGGATACAACGATTGTCTTAGGTAGACCTGTTGCTAAATCGCGACCACGAATTTCTGCATCATTTTCTCCAGCTAATGGATAAGCAGAGCCGATAGCCATCTTGATTTCTTCAGCAGTGCGCTCTCCCAAAAGTAGTGAGAATTCGCGCTTAACCCAGTTAATAATCGATTGATCTAGCTCATCTCCACCCACACGAATAGAAAGTGAACAAACAATTCCACCCAATGAGATAACTGCAACCTCAGTTGTTCCTCCACCAATATCTACAACCATGTTTCCAGTTGGTTCGTGAATAGGAAGCCCAGCACCGATGGCTGCTGCCATTGGTTCTTCAATGATGTAGACCTTACGTGCGCCAGCGGCATATGCAGCATCTTTTACTGCGCGCTGTTCAACACCTGTAATACCTGATGGAACACAAACTACGATACGAGGTTTTGCCAAATAGCGGCGACGGTGAACTTTTTGAATAAAGTAACGAAGCATGCGCTCGGTAGTCTCAAAGTCTGCAATAACACCATCTTTAAGTGGGCGAATGGCGACGATGTTTCCTGGAGTACGGCCAATCATCTTTTTTGCTTCAAGTCCCACGGCCAAAATTCCGCCAGTATCTTGATTGACAGCAACTACTGATGGTTCATTCAAAACAATTCCACGCCCGCGAACATAGACAAGTGTGTTCGCAGTACCTAGGTCTACGGCCATGTCGCGGCCGATAAAGGACATTTTGCTTTGTGAACTCATACTTTGTGCTCCTTGATTATTTAGGGAAGAAAATTTGAATTTCGCGCGCAGCAGATTCTGGTGAATCTGAACCATGCACAATATTTTGAACAACTTTGGTGCCTTGATCGCGTGCTAAGTCACCACGGATAGTTCCGGGTGCTGCAACTGTTGGATCAGTAACACCAGCTAAGGAACGAAAACCTTCGATAACACGATTACCAGATGCAACCATTGCAACGATTGGTCCAGACATCATGAATTCGACAAGAGGTTCATAAAATGGTTTACCAATATGTTCTGCGTAGTGTTGTTCGAGTAATGCGCGATCAGCGTTGAGCATTCGTAACGCTTCGATTGAATATCCCTTAGCTTCAACACGAGAAATAACTTCACCGACTAAGCCACGACGAACGCCGTCTGGCTTTACTAGGATCAGGGTTTTCTCAGTGCTCACCTGCCTAGTCTATTAGGGGTTTTCCCTTGCCTGCGCCATGAGGGCCGCACGAGCAGCTTCCCCCTTTCGGCCCACAACGATGGCAGCGACCCATAGCCCGATGAAAATCGCCCCGATGAGAAAATAGGACGGCACCACAAAGCCAAATGCAATCATGAAGATCTGCAGAGCGCTGCCAATATAGAAACCTGAACGTCGCTTGAGAGTTCCGGCGGTAAGAAAAAGAAGAAGTGAAATTATCGAACCATAAATAAGTGCAGCATTAGAGTGGTCTTTGGTTGCAAGCAAAATCGCAAATCCTAAAGTTAAACTCTCCATGACTAGAACAGAAGCACCTAAAACTCTCACTTTGCAAACTTCTTTCTTAGATAGGAACGAGCTTCACCGACTGTGACTACTGATCCAGTCACAATAATTCCAACAGTGTCCTCACTAAGAGGACGAACTGCATCGGATACCGCTCGATCTAGAGCGCTTTCCAAATCTGCTACTTCAAAGACACGATCATTACCAAAGATTCTAGATGCTAACTTTTCTAATTCTGAGGAAGACATTGCACGTGGTGAACTGCTTTGTGTCACGATGACATGATCAACGATTGGTTCTAACTCTTTCAATATTCCTTCAGCGTCTTTATCGCCAAAGATTGCAACCACGGCAACAATCTCATCAAAGTTAAACTCACTCACTAATGTCTCAGCAAAGGCTTTAGCGCCATGGGGATTATGAGCAGCATCTAAAATTACCGTTGGATCACGATGGACGACTTCACAGCGACCTGGTGAAGTGACTGCGGCAAACCCTGCGCGCACCGCTTCGATATCCAAAGGCTGATCGCCAAAGAAAGCTTCAACGGCAACTAAGGCACTCGCCGCATTAGCCGCCTGATGCTTTCCGTGTAGCGGCAAGAAAATCTCATCATAGGTGTCATGCAAGCCGGCAATGGTAAGAAGCTGACCTCCAACTGCAACTGCGCGCGATGCAACGGAATATTCAACTCCTTCACGGACCACGTCAGCGCCAACTTCTGCAGCTTTTCTAATTAACTCTTTTGCAGCATCTGGTTCTTGTTGAGCCAAAACAATAAAGCCACCTTCTTTAATAATTCCAGCTTTAGTTGCTGCTATTTCATGCAGAGTATTACCCAGATATTCCATGTGATCTAAGCCAATTGGCATGATTACTGACACATCGGCGTCAACAACATTGGTTGCATCCCATTGCCCACCCATGCCAACTTCAATGACTGCAACATCAACTGGATGCTCGGCAAAGGCTGCAAAGCCCAAAGCTGTAATTGCTTCAAAGAAAGATATTGGGTGTTCAAACTTTGTGTCCATTAAATCTAAATAAGCAGCAATATCGTTGTAAACAAAGATCAATTCTTTTGGATCAATTGGTTCACCGTTGATAGAAATACGTTCAAGGTAGGTTTCAAGGTGTGGGCTAGTAAATCGCCCGGTGCGCAACCCATGAGCAAACAACAGCGAATCGATCATGCGAGTTGTTGTGGTCTTGCCATTCGTACCGCCCACATGAATCGTTGGATACGTCAGTTGCGGTGAGCCCAAAATATCTACAAGGGCGCTAATTCGATCGGTAGTTGGATCAATACGAACTTCGGGCCATCTGGCAAGTAACGCTTGCTCAATGGCATCAATGCGTTCTTGATCATCGGGTGAAATAATCATGCTTGAGGCAGCGATGCAAGTTGGGCAGTAATTCGCTCAATATCCGAACTTGTCTTTGCTAAACGTTCACGAATTTCAACAACAACGCTTTCGGGAGCTTTCGCCATGAAACCATCGTTATTTAATTTAACTTCGGCGGTTTGCTTATCTTTAACAGCTGCGGCTAAATCTTTTTCAAGACGTGCACGCTCTGCAACAACATCGATTGATCCAGTTAAATCAAACTCCACTTGAACAGAGCCAATCTCAACCTTGGCACTTGGTTTTATATCCGAAAGTTCAAGACGCAAAACAAATGCCATCGCACTTGCGTATTCGGCAATTGCTCCCTTGGCTATGAATCTGGCTGGAATTTTCTGTGAAGTTTTAATTCCTTGATCGTTACGGAATCTGCGCACGTCAGTAATAATCTCTTGCATCTCACTTACTAACTTTTCTGACGCCTTATCTATATGGGAGGGCTCAGATGTTGGCCACTGGGCAATAACAAGTGATTCTCCCCCAGTAAATGTGGTCCATAGTTCTTCAGTTATGAAAGGCATTACTGGATGCAAAAGACGCATCAGTTGATCTAGTACATGACCCAGTACACGTTTGGTATTTGTTGAGTCTGATCCAGCAAATGTTTCCTTTGAAAGTTCTAAGTACCAGTCACATAAATCATCCCAGGCAAAGTGATACAAAATCTCACATGCGCGGGCAAACTCATATTTTTCAAGGAGAGAATCAACTTCACTAATAGTTTCGCTTAAGCGGCTCAGAATCCATTTATCAACAGCGTTCAGTGAAGTAACTGCTGGCATGTCACCTTCAACGGTTGCACCATTCATCATGGCAAAGCGCGTTGCGTTCCATAGTTTTGTAGCAAAGTTACGGGAACCGCCGATCCAATCTTCAGCTAACGCTTGATCGGTTCCAGGATTAGCTCCGCGAGCTAAGGTAAAGCGCAATGCATCTGCGCCGTACTTATCCATAAATTCAATAGGGTCAATTACATTTCCACGGCTCTTAGACATTTTCTTGCCAAATTGATCACGAACTAAACCGTGCAACATGATTGTTTTAAATGGCGGAACTCCATCCATGGCAAATGTGCTCATCATCATCATGCGGACAACCCAGAAGAACAAGATGTCATAGCCAGTTACTAGTACAGAAGTTGGATAGAACTTTGCAAGATCAGCAGTTTTTTCTGGCCAACCAAAAGTAGAAAAAGCCCATTGACCTGATGAGAACCAGGTATCTAGAACATCTGGATCTTGTGTGTATCCGACAGGTGCGATTTCGCCTGGACCAACAACAACGACATCATCATTTGGTCCATACCAAACTGGAATTCGGTGACCCCACCACAGTTGGCGAGAAATACACCAGTCGTGCATGTTGTCTACCCAATCAAAATAACGCGGTCCTAACTCTTTAGGTTCAATGGTCACTGAACCATTGCGCACCGCATCTGCAGATGCCTTTGCAAGGGGTGCAACTTTTACGAACCACTGCTTTGATAAACGTGGTTCAACTGTTGTATCGCAACGAGAGCAGTGACCAACGGCGTGAATGTAAGGACGCTTTTCAGCAACAATGCGACCTAAAGAACGTAGTTTTTCAACTACAGCCACGCGTGCTTCAAAGCGATCCATTCCATCAAATTCAGTTCCCGTACCATCCATAACTCCGTGCTCATTCATGATGACAACAAAAGGAACGTTGTGGCGAACAGCCATCTCAAAGTCATTGGGATCATGAGCTGCAGTCACCTTTACTGCGCCAGTTCCAAAATCAGGATCAACTAGTTCATCGGCAATGATTGGAATCATACGATTAACAAGTGGCAACAAAACCATTGTGCCAACCATGTGCTTGTAACGGGGATCATCTGGGTGAACTGCTACCGCGCCATCGCCCATCATTGTTTCAGGTCGAGTTGTTGCAACAGTAATGCTTTGTTCGCCTTCACCATATCGAACTGAAACAAACTCACCAGAATCATCTTGGTGTTCTACTTCAATATCTGATAGCGCCGTTAAGCAACGAGTGCACCAGTTAATGATTCGTTCAGCTTGATAAATTAAACCTGCATCATGCATCTTCTTAAATAATGTGACAACAGAGTTAGACATTGCCTCATCCATTGTGAATCTCTCGCGTGACCAATCAACTGATGAACCTAAGCGCTTCATCTGTTCAAGAATTGCGCCTCCAGATTCACTCTTCCATTCCCACACTTTGCTGACAAACGCTTCGCGACCAAGATCATGACGAGATTTACCTTCGGAAGCTAACTGCTTTTCAACTACGTTCTGTGTTGCAATGCCTGCGTGATCCATTCCAGGTAGCCAGAGAACTTCAAAACCTTTCATACGCTTCATGCGTGATAAGCAATCTTGCAAAGTTTGATCGAGTGCATGCCCAATGTGCAAAACGCCAGTTACATTCGGTGGAGGAAGAACAATAGAAAAAGCAGGTTTACTTGATGCCGCATCGGCAGTGAAATAACCAGCATTGACCCACTTTTTATACAGGGTTGCTTCGATATCAGCTGGTGAAAAACTGGAAGCTAGGTCGCCGGACATGAGGAGCAGTCTAGATTATGCGCTCTTCTCTTCCTGACCCTTTGCTGCGCGTGAGCGCTTTGGAATATCACCAGTTCGTTTAATAAATTCAGGTTGCGCTCCATTTTCGATGCAATCTTTGTTTACAACGACCTTTGCTACATCCGCACGGCTTGGTACGTCATACATCACACCTAAAAGCACTGATTCCATGATTGCGCGAAGGCCACGTGCACCGGTTCCGCGAACAAGGGCAAGATCTGCAATTGCATCGAGTGCTGGGTCATCGAATTCAAGTTCAACATTATCGAGATCAAACAGGCGTTGATACTGCTTAACAAGTGCGTTCTTTGGCTCAGTCAAAATCTGCATCAGCGCTTCTTTGTCTAAGTTCTCAACACTTGTAAGAACCGGCAAACGGCCGATGAACTCAGGAATCATTCCAAATTTCAATAAATCCTCTGGCATAACATCAGCAAAGATGTCTTTGCGGTTCTTATCTGATGCATCTTGCAAAGTTGCATTAAAGCCAACACCTGATTTACCAACGCGGCTTTCAATAATCTTTTCTAAACCAGAGAATGCACCACCAACAATAAAGAGAACATTGGTTGTATCAATCTGAATAAACTCTTGGTGAGGGTGCTTGCGTCCACCCTGTGGCGGAACAGATGCAACAGTTCCTTCCAAAATCTTGAGCAACGCCTGCTGAACACCTTCGCCAGAAACATCTCGAGTAATTGATGGGTTTTCAGATTTGCGTGCAACTTTATCAATTTCATCGATATAGATAATTCCAGTTTCGGCTTTTTTAACATCATAATCTGCAGCTTGTAAAAGCTTAAGCAAGATATTTTCAACATCTTCGCCAACATAACCGGCTTCAGTTAGCGCGGTTGCATCTGCGATAGCAAATGGAACGTTGAGCATGCGCGCAAGGGTCTGTGCCATTAACGTCTTGCCACAACCAGTTGGGCCAAGAAGCAAGATATTAGATTTAGCTAATTCGATTTGATCTTCGCGGTTTCCACTTTGGACGCGCTTGTAATGGTTATAAACGGCAACAGATAAAGATTTCTTTGCACGGTTCTGCCCGATTACGTATTGATCTAGAAATTCAAAAATTTCTTGTGGTTTTGGAAGTTCGGCTAAGCCGAGTGAGGATGCTTCAGAAAGCTCTTCGACTATGATTTCATTACAGAGTTCGATACATTCATCGCAGATGTAAACGCCTGGGCCAGCGATCAGTTTTTTTACTTGCTTCTGAGTCTTTCCGCAGAAAGAACATTTGAGCAGGTCACTAGTTTCGCCGATTCTGGTCATGGCTAAATTTTAGATTCTTATGCCGATTTATGTGCGGGTTTTTACGCTTGGCTCTGTTCGCCCTAAGAATAATTAGTAGGCGCTTTCATGTCTTTAACTCCTGGAACCAATAGAACAAGTGCGCAGACAATGACATGAAAAATTGATGCACCAATCAAGAGTTCTTTTTCACCAAATAAAGCAACGGCTGGACCGACAAGGGCCATCCCTAGTGGCATTAATCCAGTGGTACCCATGTGGTCGATACTAAATACTCGTCCCTGTAGTTCTTGTGGAATCTCGCGTTGGATTGCAGAGTTCCAGTAAGCCTCCCAAGGCCCAACGGAAAGTCCGGCAAGTAAGTATGAAATCGTAATGAAAAATTCATTGATTGGAAATGCCAACGATAACGGCGCGATTACTAAAACCATCCAAATCAAAACAGAGGTTTGGCCCTGATGTTTGACTTTAATGCGGGCAAAAATAATGGCAGAGATTATTGCGCCAACTGAAAATGCCGTAGCTGAAAGTGCAAACACCGTGTTTGTATTAAATTCTCGTCTAGTAATAACGGGCAGCAATACTTCTTCGGCAGCTAAAACAACCATCAACTGAACCGATGCCATTGCAATCATGGCCCCTACCCATTTAATTTCCCAGACTGTACGCAAACCTTCACGCAATTCTGTGAAGAAGGGCTCTTGTTCTTTTCTATCTGCATTGACATCTTCTTTAATTTGAGCCAAAAAGTATGTACCGCAGGCAAAGGCTACGGCAGTAAAAAGGAATGTCATTCGGCCACCGATCAGAAATACTGAAAGGCCACCGATTCCTGGGCCAATAATCGATGCCATACGAACAACAATCCCACGCGCAACATTGCCGGCAGGGAGTTTTTCTATCGGCAGGAGCGAAGGTAAAAATGCACCAGCTGAAGCCGCGCCGAATGCATCACCAATTCCCATAACAAAAACCAACACTCCAATTAAGTAATGCGGCATTGACGGTGCTGAAAAGAAAACCAAAGAAAAAACAGTCACAGCTCTGAAAAGATCTGCGCCCATCATGACTTGCTTGCGTGGCAATCGATCGGCCCAAACGCCAGCAAATGGTGCAAAAACTACGCCAGATAATATTCGAGCACCAAGAATGAGGCCGAGAGTTGTTGCAGTTCCGCCAGCATCAAGAATTGTTACAGCAAGTGCAATAGGAAATGCTGTTGCACCAAGAACGAAAATAGTTGTAGAAAACCAAAAGAGACGGTACCCCTTGTATGACCAAAGGGAACCCGCCTCAAATAGTTTCATGCAAATGTTTTACTTGGCTGGTTTAGCCTTACGTGATGCCAAAACCTGATCAATGATTCCGTACTCAACAGCTTCTGCGGCTGTAAGAATCTTGTCGCGTTCAATGTCTTTGCGAATCTCTTCAGATGACTTCACAACGTGGCGTGACAAGAGATCTTCTTGCAGGCGAGTGATTCGATCGATTTCGCGAGCTTGAATTTCGATATCAGATGCCTGACCGCCACCTTCTGATGAAGGTTGGTGAATCAAGATACGTGAATGTTCTAGGGCGTAACGCTTTCCCTTTGCACCGCCAGCAAGGATGACCGCTGCTGCAGATGCTGCTTGACCCAAGCAAATTGTGCTGATGTCTGGGCGTACAAACTGCATGGTGTCATAAATTGCTGTTAGCGCCGTAAAAGATCCACCAGGTGAGTTGATGTAGATCATGATGTCGCGATCTGGATCCATAGATTCCAGAGTCAACAACTGAGCCATAACATCGTTAGCAACGGTGTCATCGATTGGCTGACCCATGAAAATAATGCGCTCTTCAAATAGTTTTGTGTACGGATCTTGACGCTTGTATCCATACGCAGTTTTTTCTTCAACAGTTGGAAGAACGTAGCGTGAGTTAATCTCTTGAATTGTCATTACGCTTTTCCTCCAGTGATTTGCCCCAATGAAGTAACTACATGATCTACAAAGCCATAATCCTTTGCATCACTGGCGTTGAACCAGTTATCACGATCTGAATCTGCAAGAATCTTCTCTAGCGTCTGACCTGTGTGCAAAGCATTTAGCTCTGAAAGAGTTTGCTTTGTAATCGCCATCTGTTCTGCCTGAATGCGAATATCAATGGCTGTTCCACCAATTCCACCAAGCGGCTGGTGCATCAAGATACGAGAGCTATTGGTTGCATAACGCTTTCCCTTTGCTCCAGATGTAAGAAGAAACTGGCCCATTGATGCGGCCATACCAAAGGTAACTGTGGCAACATCATTTGGAATTAACTCCATAGTGTCAAAGACGGCCATGCCTGCAGTTACAGATCCACCAGGTGAGTTGATGTACATGAAAATATCTTTCTTTGGGTCTAAAGAAGATAGAAGAAGTAATTGAGCACAAACCATGTTGGCCATGTCATCGCGGACTTCACCTGACAAGAAAACAATGCGCTCCTCAAGCAAGCGGTTGTAAATCTGGTCCTTCATTTTGCTTTCTAAATCCACGTCAATTGCCTCCTGTATTTATTACCTGTAGTGACCTTAACAATGTTGTGGACTAAATGCTTCCCAATATCGTCAAAAAGGAGCGTGAAGTGGGTTGTGTTCGCTCAGGGCTAAAGCGATGAGGCTAATTATTCAGAAACGGCTGGCGCTTCATCAACTAAATCAGATGGCGCAGGCTGTGAACGTAACGCTTCTAGATCGATAACCGTGCCAGATGCATCTTTAACCGTGATGCGCCCAAGAGCAGAGGCCAAGGCCTTTGCGCGAGTAACTTCTGCGACCAACTGTGAAATCTGACCAGCCTTTTGTAGTTCTTCAGCGAACTGCTGAGGAGCCATGCCGTAGCGCTGTGAAGTACGAACAAGGTACTCAGTTAATTCAATTTCAGTGACTTGAACATCTTCGGCTTGAACAATTGCATCTAGCAAGAAATCTGACTTAAGTGATGCACGGACCTCGCCATCAACTTCAGTGCGGTGTGCATCATCTTCCATGCGGCCTTCGCCTTCGAGGTGATCATTAACTTCTGCCTCGACAAGATTTTCTGGGACCGGAATGTCAAGATCTGCCAATAGTTTTTCAACTAGGCGATCACGTGCCTGAGTTCCTTGTTCCATCTTCTTCACACGGCCTAGGCGCTCGCGGAAATCTGCGCGAAGTTCTGCAAGTGAATCAAACTCAGAAGCAAGCTTGGCAAATGCATCATCAACAGGAGGAAGTTCGCGTTCCTTGACTGCCTTCACTGTTGCTTCTACTTCGCCTTTTTCGCCCTCTTGCTGGCCAACTAGTTCAGTATCAAAGCGCTTTGTGTCGCCAACATTCATGCCGATTAAAACGTCATCAAGTCCAGGAATCATTTTGTCTGAACCAACTTCGTACGAAAGATCATTAGCTTGTCCGCCATCAACGCTTTCGCCATTGATAAAGGCATTCATATCTAGAGTTGCAAAGTCGCCGTTAGCGATTGCGCGTTCCACAGTTGTTAAAGTTCCAAAACGCGTACGCAATGATTCAACCTGCTCGTCAATGTCTAATTCAGAAACTGTTACGTCATCAACTTCAACAACAATTTTTGAGAAATCTGGCAAAACTACTTCTGGGCGAACATCTACTTCGACAGTAAATACAAGCTTCTCGTTATCTACAAACTCTTTAACATCTACAACTGGGCGACCGATTACTGCAACTGTGTGTTCGCGAGCTGCCTGACCATAAAAATCTGGAAGAGCTGCATTGATAGCCTCATCCAAAACTGTTCCGCGACCAACGCGCTGATCAATCATTGATGCAGGAACTTTGCCTTTACGAAATCCAGGAATGTTTACTTGTGTAGCTACTTTCTTGTATGCATCAGCTACATGTGATGACATTTCGCTAAAAGGAACTTCGATATCGAGACGAACACGTGTTGGTGAAAGGGTCTCGATAGTGCTCTTCACAAATACTCCTAAAGTAAGTTACGAGTTAAAAGAAACTGGTCGGGGCGGGGAGATTCGAACTCCCGGTCTCCTGCTCCCAAAGCAGGCGCGCTAGCCACTACGCTACGCCCCGAGGCGCAATGCAGGAGTCTAGACGAGATTTCACTCATCTCTTACCGACCC
>WLIQ01000032.1 GCA_009726135.1 Actinomycetota bacterium
ACTTGTCTGCCTAAAGCGCGTTCCACTAGCTGGTGGAACTTTGATTCTGACTCCAGATTCACGCGATATCGAAACTAAACATTTAGGTTTTGGTATTAGTCCGCACGAAGAAAATGCTGTTGAAGCTGGTGTTCAACTCGTTGAACAAATGGGTGGAACGCTGACTCTGCTTACTCTCGGACCAAGTGATGCTGAAGAACAACTTCGTTCACAGCTAGCTATCGGTGCAACTCGCGCGGTATTAATTGAGACAGATGGACAGGAGTGGGACCCACAGGGTACTGCTGCAGCACTTGTTGATGCGATTAATGCTGAAGAGACAAAGTTTGATCTCATTATCTTTGGCGCAGAATCGGCAGATAGTGCTGGATACCAAATTCACATCCGCGTTGCCCATGCACTGAACCGTCCAATTATTACCAACGTTAAATCAATGAAGATTGAAAATGGTGTAGCGGTTTGTGATCGCGTAGTTGCTGCGGGTCGTGAGCACTATGAAGTTGCTCTTCCTGCAATTGTCACCGTGCGCGATGGTTTAAATATCCCGCGCTATCCATCAGTGCCTGGCCGTATGCAAGCACGAAAGAAGCCTGTAGACATGAAGAAAGCTGAACCTCGTGTTCCAAAATTAGAAAAAGTAGTTTTAACTCTTGCACCATCTAAATCAACTGGGGCAGAGATTTTAGGTAAGGGTGCTGAAGCCGTCCCTGCACTGGTCGAAATCTTGAAAAAGATTGGAGCTTTCTAATGATTCTTGTTCTAGTAGATCATGATCGTGGAGAACTCGATCAACTTTCACTTCGCGCTTTAACGGCAGCTCGCAAACTGGGCCAAGATGTTGAAGCCGTTGTAATTGGTGGCGAAGGTGCAGCACTTGCTGGCATCGTGGGCGAATATGGCGCAAAAACTTTGCACGTTGCATCTCATGCAAACATCACTGACTACACACCTATGGCAACTGGCCGCGCACTCAAGGATTTAGTTGAAAAGCTAAAGCCAGCTGCAGTTCTAGCTGCCGGTAGCCCACGTGGAAATGAACAGTTAGCGCATTTAGCTGCGTTTCTAGACTTACCTATGGCGGCAGAGTGTTCAGAAATAACTTTAGGTTCACCTCACCATGTGCTTCGTGCGCGCTGGGCCGGAAACCTCATTGAGTCAGCAAATGTTCATGCTGATCTGTTGATTGCAACTGTTCTGGCATTTTCAACTGAACCAGAAACCGCTAATGGCGGCGCAGCCACAGTTGTGGAATTTGAACCAGTATTGCAACCACAAGATTATGCTGTAAAGGTTTTAAGTCGCGATGCTGGTGAATCAAAAGGTGGAGTAACTCTTGTTGATGCCAAAGTAATCGTCTCTGGTGGTCGCGGTGTTGGTGGCCCAGAAGGCTTCGGCCAAATCGAAGAGCTAGCAACACTGTTGGGCGGGACTGTTGGCTGTTCGCGTGTCGTAACAAGTTCAGGTTGGCGTCCACATGCTGAGCAGGTAGGACAAACTGGAACGAAAGTTGCACCTGATCTATATATCGCAGCCGGAATTTCTGGTGCGATGCAACATATTGCTGGCATGAAGAACAGTAAGACAATCGTTGTAATTAATACCGATCCAGAGGCTCCAATTTTGGGTTATGCAGATTACGCAATTATCGGTGACCTGCACCAAGTAATACCTGCACTAACTAGCGCAATTCGCCAAGCCAAAGGATAAAAAAATGTCAGATATTGAAATTGCACAAGCTGCAACCATGAAGCCAGTCACTGAAATTGGTGCCAGCTTAGGTATTGATGCTGACAATTTAGAAGCCTATGGAAAATATAAGGCGAAAGTAAATCTTAAATACCTAACATCACTTCCTGAACGTAAAAATTCCAAGTTGATTTTAGTGACAGCGATTAGCCCAACACCTGCCGGAGAAGGCAAGACAACAACAACTGTTGGTTTAGGTGACGCGCTTCGCCATATTGGCAAAAATGCAATGATCGCACTGCGCGAACCATCACTTGGTCCAGTCTTTGGAATGAAGGGCGGAGCAGCTGGTGGTGGGTATGCCCAAGTTGTCCCGATGGAAGATATCAATCTGCACTTCACTGGTGATTTCAACGCAATTGCCCTTGCAAACAACTTACTTGCAGCGCTTTTAGACAATCACATCCATCATGGCAACGAACTCAATATCGATGTTCGTCGTATTGCGTGGAAGCGCGTAGTAGATATGAACGATCGCGCATTGCGCGAAATCGTTGCATCTCTTGGCGGAGTCGGTAATGGATATCCCCGCAGCGATGGTTTCGACATCGTCGTCGCTTCTGAAATCATGGCAATCTTCTGTCTAGCAACTTCTATCGAAGATTTGAAAGAGAAAATCGGCAAGATTGTTGTTGGATATACCAAAGATAAGAAACCAGTACTTGCAAGTGATCTCAAAGCACAAGGTGCAATGACCGTAATTTTAAAGGATGCATTCCAGCCTAATTTGGTGCAGACACTTGAAAATACTCCAGCATTTATTCACGGTGGACCATTTGCCAATATCGCCCATGGTTGTAACTCAGTTGTTGCGACTACATCGGCCATGAAGTTGGCAGATTATGTCGTTACTGAAGCCGGATTTGGCGCAGACCTTGGAGCTGAGAAGTTCATCGACATTAAATGTCGTAAATCTGGTCTGCGTCCATCAGCCTGTGTTTTAGTTGCAACTATTCGCGCAATTAAGTATCACGGCGGGGCCGACCTCAAGACAATTACAGAAGAAAACTTGCCAGCCCTAGAAGCTGGCCTTGTAAACCTTGAACGTCATATCAACAACATTACAAAGGTTTATAACCTTCCACTAGTCGTTTCCATCAACAACTTCACTAGTGATACCAAGGATGAAGTAGAACTACTTCGTACACGCGTTGAAGCCCTTGGGGTAAAAATAGTTCTTGCTACACATTGGGCTGATGGCGGCAAGGGTGCAGCAGATTTAGCACATGCCGTCGTTGAACTCTGTGAGAAGCCACAATCAATGACATTTGTTTATGAAGATAGTGCAACGCTATGGGAGAAAATTAACGCAGTAGCATCAAAGGTATATGGCGCAAAAGATGTGACCGCCGATGCCAAGGTGCATGCAAAACTCAAAGAGCTTGAAGAATCAGGCTATGGAAACTTCCCCATTTGTGTTGCAAAAACGCAGTATTCATTCTCAACTGATGCATCACTGCGCGGCGCCCCAAGTGGTCACACCATCAATGTTCGCGAAGTAAAGCTATCTGCGGGCGCCGAATTTATCGTGATGATCTGCGGAGAAATCATGACAATGCCAGGTTTACCTAAGGTGCCCTCAGCAGAGCGCATTGATTATGTTGATGGAAAGGTAGTTGGCCTTTTCTAATGAAATATTCGGCATGGTCACAAGAGGCGGCGTTAGATGTTCTTGCGACCCTGCGAGAAGAAAAAGGTGCAGTCCTTATGGCGCTGCAAGCTTTGCAAAAAGAGTTTGGGTATGTTCACCAAGAAGATGTGGCACTAGTTGCCAACTTCTTCAACAATTCTCGGGCCGATGTTCATGGCGTTTTAACTTTCTACCATGACTTACTGACCGAACCTCCAACTGAGAATCAGATTTCTGTATGTGTTGCTGAGGCATGCCAAGCGGTGGGCTCACGCAAGTTAGAAAAAGATCTAAAAGCCAAGTTTGGCAAAGAAGTCCATGACGGTTATTGCTTTGGTAACTGCGCATTAGGGCCAAGCGCAATGGTTAATGGCGCAATCCTGGGTCGCGCATCAGTTGACTCGATTGCGAAGGCACGCGTATGAAGATCTATGTTCCAGGTGATAGCGCAGCAATTTCAGTAGGAGCAGATGAAGTTGCGCAAGCAATCGCAGCAAAAGTTAACGGTGCAACAATCATTCGCAATGGTTCACGCGGTGCGTTGTGGCTAGAACCGATGGTGGAAATAGAAACCGACAAGGGCCGAACTGCTTATGGTCCAGTAAGTGTTTCCGACATTGATTCCTTAATTGCGGCAGATTTTATGCATGGTGGTGCTCATCCATTATCACTGGGGGAGAGCGAAAAGATTGAATGGTTAGCCAGCCAAGATCGTGTGACATTTAAACGCGTTGGAATTATCGATCCGCTCTCACTTGCAGACTATGAAGCACATGGTGGATTAGTTGGTTTGCGCCGTGCAATTTCAATCAACTCGGCAGAAATTATTGAAGAAGTTACACAATCTGGAGTACGCGGTCGTGGCGGGGCGGGTTTTCCAGCCGGTATCAAATGGAAAACTGTTGCAGGTGCTGTTAGTGATCAGAAATATATTTGTTGTAATGCCGATGAGGGCGATAGTGGAACCTTCGCCGACCGCATGCTTATTGAAGGCGATCCATTCACACTCATTGAAGGCATGACAATCGCAGCCATTGCCGTGGGTGCCACACAGGGCATTGTCTATCTTCGTTCTGAATATCCTTATGCGATAAAGATTTTACAAAAAGCCATTGATATCGCGCACGCATTTGGTTGGCTTGGCAGCTCAATATTAGGTAGCAATTTTGCTTTTGATCTTAAAATCCGTGTTGGTGCTGGTTCATATGTTTGCGGTGAAGAAACTGCGATGCTAGAAAGTATCGAAGGCAAACGCGGCGTAGTTCGTGCTAAACCACCGCTTCCAGCTCTTGAAGGTTTATTTGGTAAACCGACAGTTATTAATAACGTCTTAACGCTGTCAACAATTCCTGCCGTTATGGCAGATGGTGCTGATGCATATAAAGCACGCGGAGTTGGGCGATCTCTTGGAACTCAAGTATTCCAATTGGCCGGCAACATTAAACGCGGTGGAATAGTAGAAAAACCATTCGGTATTTCAATTGAAGAAGTTGTCAATGGCTACGGTGGTGGAACTCTTACCGGTGAACCAATTCGCGCAGTTCAAATCGGTGGGCCGCTCGGTGCATACTTCGGAACAGATAAATTTGAAACATCTTTAGATTACGAATCAATGTTGGCTGCAGGTGGAATGCTCGGACATGGCGGAATAGTTGTTTTTGATGATTCAGTAGATTTAGCTCAGCAAGCCCGTTTTGCAATGGCTTTTTGTGCTCTGGAATCCTGCGGTAAGTGCACACCATGTCGCCTTGGCTCTACTCGCGGAGTCGAAACAATTGATTTGATCATCCAAGGTGTGAAGGTTGATGAGAACAAGAAGCTGTTATTGGATCTGTGCGAGGTTATGACCGATGGATCGCTGTGTGCCATGGGCGGATTAACACCAATGCCCGTAAAGAGTGCCATGATTAACTTCCCCGAAGATTTCACTGGAGAGGTGAGTCGACGATGACAATGATTCACGAGCACGACTTTGGTACTCCGGCTAGCAATAAGAGCGAGCAGGTGAGCCTGGAAATTGATGGCACATCAATAACTGTTCCTGCTGATACTTCAATTATGCGTGCAGCATCAATGGCAGGCATTGATATTCCAAAGCTCTGCTCAACTGATCGTTTGAAGGCATTTGGTTCATGTCGCTTGTGTGTCATCCAAGTAGATGGACGCAACGGAACACCTTCTTCTTGTACGACTCCTGTTGCTGACGGTATGAAAGTTGTTACGCAATCAGAGAAGTTAGATCGCCTTCGCAAAGGCGTGATGGAGCTGTATCTCTCTGATCACCCAGCAGAGTGTGCAACCGGAGATGAGTGTGAAGTCCATGGAGTTGCTAAGAAAATTGGTATTACGACGAGCCGCTATGCCGCAACTACTACTCACTTAGATTTAGCAAAAGATGAGTCGAACCCGTACTTCACTTTTGACTCAACTGAATGCATTGTCTGCAACCGTTGTGTTCGAGCTTGCGATGAAGTTCAGGGAACTTTTGCATTAACTATTGAGAATCGCGGCTTTGAAGCACGTGTTTCATCATCTGGCACATCTTTCATTGAAAGTGAATGTGTTTCATGTGGAGCCTGCGTGCAAGCCTGCCCAACTGGCGCGTTAACTGAGAAGACTTTGCTAACTATTGGTGCGCCGACTTCTTCAGTAATAACAACCTGCGCCTACTGCGGCGTTGGATGTTCTTTCAAGGCCGAGATGCGCGGGGACAAGCTGGTTCGAATGGTTCCATTAAAAGATGGCGGTGCTAACGAAGGCCACTCATGCGTTAAGGGTCGTTTTGCCTACGGCTATGCAACGCACAGCGATCGCATTACAAAGCCAATGATTCGAAATGCAATTACAGATCCTTGGAAAGAAGTTTCATGGGAAGAAGCGATTTCCTTTGCCGCAACTGGATTAAAGAAGATTCAAGCCGAATCAGGCCGAAATGCAATTGGTGGAATTACATCATCGAGATGCACGAACGAAGAAGTTTTCGTCGTCCAAAAGATGGTCCGTGCAGCTTTTGCTAATAACAACGTAGATACCTGCGCACGTGTTTGTCATTCACCAACCGGATATGGACTTGGCCAAGCTTTTGGAACTTCAGCTGGAACGCAAGATTTTGAATCAGTTGAGCACAGCGATGTGATTATGTTGATTGGCGCTAACCCAACGTCGGCCCACCCAGTATTTGCTTCACGTATGAAGAAAGCTCTGCGCAAAGGCGCTCAGCTCATTGTTGTTGATCCACGCGTTATTGCACTCGTTCGAACCCCTGGAGTTGTTGCAGCCCACCACTTGCAGTTAATGCCAGGCACAAACGTTGCTGTAATTAATGCACTTGCACACGTGATAGTTACTGAAGGTTTAGCTAAAAAAGATTTCATTGACACCAGATGTGAAGAGAAATCATTTAAAGAATGGGAAGCATTCATTTCACTTCCTGAAAATTCACCAGAAACACTAGAAGCCTCATCTCGTGTACCAGCCGAGGAGATTCGCAAAGCTGCGCGTTTATTTGCATCAGCCCCTAACGGTTCTATTTATTACGGTCTTGGAGTAACAGAACATAGTCAGGGATCAACAATGGTGATGGGCATTGCAAACCTAGCCATGGTTACTGGAAACATTGGCCGCAAGGGTGTTGGTGTTAATCCACTTCGTGGACAAAACAATGTTCAAGGTTCCTGCGATATGGGTTCATTCCCACATGAATTGCCAGGGTATCGACATATTTCAAATGCAGATACACGCAAGATTTTTGATGACAAGTGGGGCGTAACGCTAGATGCAGAACCTGGAATGAGAATTCCAAATATGTTTGATGCAGCAATTGCTGGTGACTACCGTGGGCTTTATGTACAAGGTGAAGATATTGCCCAGTCTGATCCAAATACTTCTCACGTTCACGCAGCCCTTCGTGCAATGGATATGGTGATTGTTCAAGATTTATTCCTTAATGAGACTGCAAAGTTTGCCCATGTCTTCTTGCCTGGCACATCCTTCCTAGAAAAAGATGGAACGTTCACTAACGCCGAGCGCCGCATCAACCGTGTTCGCCCAGTTATGAAATCAGCGACAGGTAAAAGTGAATATGAAGTCACATGCGATCTAGCAACTGCTATGGGTTATCCAATGTCGTATAGCAGTGGCGCCGAAATCATGGATGAGATCGCTGCGACAACACCAACATTTGCTGGAGTTTCCTTCAAAAAGCTTGACGAAGTTGGAAGTTTGCAGTGGCCATGCAATGAGGCCAATCCTGAAGGAACACCTACGATGCATTTAGAAACCTTCATGCGTGGTTTAGGTCAGTTCAACCGAACTCCTTATGTTGCAACTGACGAGAAAGCCACACGTAAATTCCCGCTCTTGCTTACAACGGGGCGAGTATTGAGCCAATACAACGTAGGTGCACAAACACGTCGCACTGCAAATAACATCTGGCACACCGAAGATATTTTGGATCTACATGAATCAGATGCCCAGCTTCGCGGAATCGCCGATGGCTCGTGGGTAAAACTTTCTAGTCGCGTGGGCGAGACGATTATGCGCGCACGCATTACTGATGAAGTTCCCGCTGGTGTTGTGTACACAACTTTCCACTTCCCAGAAAGTGGCGCCAACGTCATCACTACTGATTTCTCAGACTGGGCTACGAACTGTCCCGAATACAAGGTGACTGCCGTGGAAATTTCACCGAGTGCGCAAGGACCAGGCGCAATGATTGAAACTCATATCGATGGTGACGTTCAGCTGGCATCGATTATTCGAATGATTAACCAGATTGCGGCAAACTTTCCAGTAAGTGATGCACCTGAAGTAAAAGTTGCTCACCACATCGTGCAGTTTTGGACACCGGTAATGATCGAGCGCTTACATAAAGATGTAGATAAATCTTTACTCTCACCAATTGCCGTAAAGGCGCTTGAGGTAATGCTAGTTACTCAGTAGTTCTTTCACCTGCTGGGCTAATTGTCCATAACCAACGTTTTGGATTTCCAGTGGCAAACCAATACTTGCGGCCGCTTGCTCAGCTAAATCTGCTAATTCCTGTGTATGAACTTGGGCTAACCAAATTACTCTGGAATAGTATTTGAAATAATCATCACGAAGTTCAGGCCGCTTATCTAGACCTAGTTCAATCATGACACTTCGGTGGAAAGATTTAACGAGAAAATCTGTTAAGAAATAGGTTCCTGCATCGGATTCCATGATTTCTTCTATCTTTTTAGTACCCGCAAAAATGTCATAGCAATGGTTGCCGCCTAAACGCTTAACACCATGAACTGCAATGACAGTGTCAAGTGCGCCATATGTTCCACAGTCGGCATAAGCCACTGCGCACTTTGAATGTTTATCTTTGATTTGTATTAGTAGAGCGTCAACTTCGCTGGCTATTTTTTCTGGGCGGTTATGAAGCAATGGAGGCAACGGATAGATAGTGATATCAAGGTGATCTTGTGAGGCAATGTCAGCGATATGTGTAGCAAGAGCCCCACATGCCACTACTCCAATACTCATGCTGGAAAAGCTAGGCGTTCAACAAACTTGTCATTGAAATCTGTGCGATCAGATAGTTCGATGTAATCAATTTCTTCCAGTAAAGCCTGTGCGCCATGGCGCTCTTGGGCCGAAAGCAAAACCATCTTGGCGCCTTCTCCAGCAACATTGCCCGCAGACATGATGCGCATGACTGAGAGCTTTGGTACCAAACCAATTTTGATCGCAGAAGAAGGTGATAGATAAGACCCAAAAGATCCCGCAAGAAGTACTTGTTGGATTTCAGATTCCTTGACACCAAACTCTTCTAACAAAAGTGCCCAACCGGTTGCAATCGCTGCCTTTGCAAATTGAAGTTCGCGTACATCGCGTTGAGTCAAAAAGACGCAATCAGATAAATCGCCTACTTCTTTGCTCCAGGAAAGCACGAATACGCGCTCACCTTCACGGGTAACTAAACGACTAGCTAGCTTTGGCGAAATTGTGAGAGCGGCTTCATTGCTTACAAACTTACCTGAATGATCAAGCAGGCCTACTTCAACAAGTGATGCGCATGCATCAACTAAGCCTGAGCCGCAAATGCCAATAGCAGGTGAATCATCAATGGTTCCAATTTCTAAATCACCATCTACAACTTTGATTGTTTCGATAGCTCCAGATGCCGCACGGACTCCACACTTAATACTGGCAGCTTCAAATGCCGGACCGGCAGGTGCGGCAGTTGCAACAATTTTGTCGCCATCACCTAAAACGATTTCGCAGTTTGTACCAACATCGATGAATAAGCGAAGACGCTTATCGCGATCCATGCCCGATGCAAGTGCGCCCGCAATGATGTCTCCGCCGACGTATGCACCAAGTGAAGGCAAGATAACAGCCTTAGCAAGCGGATGAACCTCAATTCCAATTTCCTTAACGCTGATATTTGGATAATCAGCACTTGCCATAATAAATGGAGCAACGCCCAATGGTTCTGGATCAATTCCAAGTAGTAGCTGAACCATTGTTGCGTTTCCGGCAATTGCTAATTCATAAACATTATTGGGATTAACATCAGCCTCAAGGCAGACCTCTTGGGTCAGTTGATTCAGCGTTTCTTGCGCTAATCCACTCAACTTCGCCAAGGCATCAGGATCAAGCATTGTTGCGCTGATGCGTGTGATTACGTCTGCACCAAAAGGTTGCTGCTTATTGAGCATTGATTTAACTGCAACTGGCGTTCCAGTATTCAGGTCAAGCAACGTTGCTACGACAGTGGTTGTTCCTAAGTCATATGCAATTCCATAACGCAAAGCAGTTGTGTCGCCAGCTTCGATACCCAGAAATTCTTGATCAACAAAAATTGCAGTTACTTTGAAATTGGCTGCACGAAGAATGCGGGGAAGCTCTCGCATAGATGCAAGGCTGGCATTAGCAACGATGTCATCTACAGCATCAAAAACTCGAACAATATCCGTGCGCTGATCAGCAAGTGATGGCTCTTCCAATTCGATGTAGCGCTTTTGAACTGCTGGACGCAAAATAACTTGTCGACCTACACCTACAGTTGCAGCTTTTGGACGTGTTGTAAGGGCTGGAACGTCTACGAAAATATCTTTTGCTGTTCGTACTAAACAAGCTAAACGCCAACCTTCTTTGATTTCAGTTTCAGTAAATGCACGGAAATCTAACTTTGATGGTTCTACATCGCCGCTTGTTACTTTGATACGACACTTTTTGCATGTGCCATAACCGCCACATGTTGAATCAATAGCAATTCCATTCCAAGAAGCGGCATCAAATGCGCTCACTCCAGTTGGAACCGTAATTGTTTTTTGAGATCCAACGGATCCATCTTTTTCTAGCGATGTGAAGGCAAGCTTGACTCGCCCTGTACCGTCATGCGTTGGTATTAGGGTCGGGTCTAACTCTTTTTTAGTAATAATTAATTCCCTTCAGCGGCAGCTTTTGCTGCCTCCATTGCGCGGTAGCGCATAATCCAGTTTGTTCCCCAAGGATCAAGACCAAGGAGTAAGTCTGCTGCACGAACT
Organism: Actinomycetota bacterium; assembly: GCA_009726135.1. Classification (GTDB taxonomy): domain Bacteria; phylum Actinomycetota; class Actinomycetes; order Nanopelagicales; family Nanopelagicaceae; genus Planktophila. Next base: position 10,897 of record WLIQ01000032.1, read on the forward strand.
GCTTCAACAATGGCAGGCGTACGCGAATCCATAACAGCACTTGTTAAACCCATTGACATTGCAGCAGGTAAAAATGCGGCGTTGAGTGCATGGCGATGTGGCAAACCAAACGAGATGTTGGATGCACCTAAAGTCATATTCAGGCCGTATTTTTCACGGATTAAATAGATAGTTTCGAGCGTATTTTTTACTGCATCTGGATCTGCACCTACAGTCATTGCAAGTGGATCAATAACTAAATCTTCCAATGGAATACCGTGCTTTTCTACGGTCCGAACAATTTTCTCAACGATAATCATGCGCTCTGCAGCCGTTTGTGGAATTCCTGTTTCGTCATTGGGTAGAGCAATAATTGCTGCGCCATGCTTTTTAATCAAAGGAAGAACTAACTCCATACGATCATCTTCACCGGTAACGCTATTAACCAATGCTTTACCTTGATACGTCTCAAGTCCTGCCTGTAGCGCTTCAATAACTGATGAGTCAATACAGATGGGCAAGTCAGTTAAGGACTGCACCAAAGTGATTGCTTTAGCAATCAACTCAGGTTCATCAGTAAGTGGAACTCCCATGTTCACATCTAATACATCAGCGCCGCCAGCAACTTGGGCTGCAACATCCTTTTCAATGGCAGATAAATCACCAGCACGAAGTTGTTCTTGAAACTTCTTACGTCCCGTTGGATTAATGCGCTCACCAATAATGCAAAATGGTTGGTCATGGCCGATAGTTACGGTTTTGCCAGGTGAGGTCAGGATTGTATGCATGCGGGCTCCTAGTTAGTTTCTTGGTTTCTGTCCGAGGTCGTACATAAAACGATCTAATGAATCATCATGTCGAAAATCTGTTACATGAAGCCCACGTACTGATGGCAACGTCAGTGCATGCTTGGCTAGTTCTACAGTTAACTTGTACGCCTCTTCAGCCTGATCAGCTGCTGCTGAAACTCGGTTAAGCGTGTCTTGCGGAATATCGATTCCAGGCACCTTGTCATGCATAAACGACATTGGCTTGGCACTTTTAACTAAAACGATAGTTGGAATTAACTTCAAATCTGGAGCAATCTTGGCAACACCTGCGCAGAACTTTTCGAGTCGATCTGAGTGGTAGCAGATCTGTAACTGCAGATACTTTGCTCCAGCGCGATATTTTTTAAGCGCACGTTCAATTCGATAATCAAATGGGGGAGCAGCTGGGTTCTCAACTGCGCTGATATAAAAATCAGGAGCAGGATCGATTTTGCGCCCTGAAAGGTATTTTCCAGTAGTAATAATTCGAGCGATATTTATCGCTTGGGTGCTATCAATATCAAAGACTCTGCGGCTCTCTGGTTCATCACCAGCAGTTACGTCATCACCTGTAAGCAATGAAATATTGTCAATGCCATGCAAAGCAGCGCCCATCATGTCGGCTTGAATTGCAAGGCGGTTTTTATCACGGCAGACAATCTGCATGATGGGTTCAATTCCGTGCATCTTCATCGCAATTGCTGATGCAGTATTTGATGCATGGGCGTGGGCAGCTGGATTATCAGTTGCGTTTACTCCTACAAACCAAGGCGCTAAACGTGCGGCGTTTTTTTCTACCTTGGCCATACCGCCACCATCTAATGATGGAAATTCGGCAGTGAAAACTAGGTCGTTAGTGTTTTCTAACTTTTCGCGCATCTGTGACATTAATGCGCGCCATCTGTCGTTGACCAGCCAGCAGGAGTTTGTTGATCGCGCTTTGTAACCAAGTTAATCCACGATGAAGTTCCTTGAAGACGCATATCTACTGGAGGTCGAAGTTCATTAAAGTGATCTTTCCAAACAGTTGGCAAAGGTAAAAAGACTTTGCGGTCATAGGCCTTGAGCCACACACACTGCATATCTGGGATAACTTCGCAGTTTCCATTTTCGCGAACTCCACCGCACGGACCATTACGCAGGGTCTTTGGACATGTCATTGGACATGTCATACCCGTTGAATGCAGAACACATTGTCCGCACATGCGACAGTCCCAAACGGGTTTCTTGATCACATGTTCGACGAACGGCAGAAGTTTTTTTAACACACTAAATCCCTATGCAGGAACCGAAGCGCGTTTTTTAGCAATCAGATCTTTAGCAACACGTACGGCAGTAGATGCATCAGCTGCAAAACCATCGGCTCCAACAACATCGGCATATTCCTGCGTAACAGGTGCGCCACCCACCATGATGATTACCTGGTCACGCAGACCAGCCTTTGTAATTTCGTGGATGTTCACTTTAAACATTGGCATTGTTGTTGTTAAGAACGCTGACATTCCAACAATGTCTGGCTTGTGCTCAATAATGGCTGCAACGAATTTCTCAGGTGGTACTTGAACACCTAGATCAATTACTTCAAATCCTGCGCCTTCGAGCATAATATTTACAAGGTTTTTACCGATGTCGTGTACATCGCCTTTTACGGTTCCCATCAAAAATGTACCTACTGTTTCAGCGCCTGTTTCAGCTAGCAACGGACGAAGCACGTTGAGCGCGCCTGACATTGCCTTACCTGAGATAAGCATCTCTGGAACAAAGAAATCTCCGCGCTCAAAACGTGCGCCAACTTCTTCCAATGCTGGAATCAACGCATCAAAGAGAATCGCGCCAGGCGTCATTCCATCGGCAATGCCTTGGTTGGTCAGTTCGAGAACTGCTGGAGCATTTCCGACAAGGGTTTCATCAAAGAGTGCTTTGATAATTTCGTCATGTGTCATGCCGCACCTATCTTTCCATCGTGGTTTGCTTGAAGTGTTGCGATTTCATCAATAATCATGTCACCGATTTTGATGAGATCTTTCTGAGTCAATCTAGTTGATGGACCAGAAACCGAAATGGCACCAACTACGCGACCATCATGTTCGCGGATAGGTGCAGCTACTGCGACTAAACCTTCTTCAAGTTCGTCGATAATGAGTGCAAAACCTTTTTTGCGCACTACTTCTAACTCTTCAAGAAGCTTGGTTCGTGAAATTATGGTCTTAGCCGTGCGCTTTTCTAAACGGCCAGCGGGAATTGCGACCGTGGCATAGGCAAGTAAAACTTTGCCAAGGGCCGAGGCGTGATAGGGAACGGACTTACCTACCCAGTTAGTTGCAGATAATAAATATTGTCCATCTACCTGATCAATTAATTTAAGATCACCATTTCCGGGTACAGCCAAGTTGGCAGTTTCACCGGTGCGATTAGCTAGAACTTCTAAAATTGAATGCATGCGCGCAACAAGTATGGAGTCGTGATTTTGTCCACGAGCAAACTGCGTTAAAACTGAACCAGCTATGTAGGCACCATTGCGATCACGAAGCAATAAACCTTGTCGTTCGAGTGCGCTAAGAATGCGAGATGTTGTGCTCTTAGGTAATCCATAAATGCGAGCAAGATCTGTCAGTAGTGGAGGAGTTTGAGATTCCAAAATATGAATAAGAAGTGAAGATGCGCGATCAATTGCTTGCGTGCCGCTATGAAGTTCGGCCATCGTTCACCTCCTAATAGATTCCTAAAAGCAGAGTTCCATTATATGGAACCACTGTTCCATAAGTTAAGAGTATTCTCGTGCGTGTTCGAGGTCAATAGCGCCACAACGATATTAATATCGAGCCACTACTACAGGTAAGGAATCCGCCGTGAGTTTTATCAACAAGATGCCCCGCTATGAAATTTTGAGCGAAGAATCGATGGCAACACTGACATTAGGGTGGAAGCGAATCGTTTCTGAAATCGGTATTGAGTTCATGAGTCCGTGGGCAATCGATCTACTGCGCGAAAACGGACAAACTGTAGAAGGCGACAACGTTAAATTCGATCCTGAATGGATCTTGAAGCAAGTAGCTAAGTCACCAAGCCAGTTCAACTTGCAAGCACGCAATCCAAAAAACAATGTTCAAATCGGTGGAGACTCAATGGTCTTCGGTGGTGTGTATGGCCCACCATTTGTTCGCGAGGGCGATGTTCGTCGTGATGCGACATTTAAAGATTATGAGAATTTTTGTAAGTTAGCTCAAAGCTATGACGCGCTAGATAGCGTCGGCGGCGTTGTCTGTGAGCCTAACGATTTATCTCTAGATTCACGCCACTTAGATATGGCATATGCGGCGGCGACACTAACCGATAAGTTCTTTATGGGTAACGTTGTAACAGCAGAAAATGCTAAAGATGTCATTGCAATGTCTGAAATTATCTTTGGTGGCCGTAAAGC
>WLIQ01000033.1 GCA_009726135.1 Actinomycetota bacterium
CAGCAAGCGTTAATTCACACTTTCTAGCAGAGGAGTTCCAATGGCGCTCTTTGGCACCGATGGAATTCGTGGCTTAGCCAATCGCGATTTAACTGCAGAGTTAGCTCTAGATGTTTCTGTTGCAGCTGCACACATATTGGTAGAAAGCTCATCAAATAAAGATCATCGCCCAACGGCAATTGTGGGCCAAGATTCACGGGCATCAGGCGAGTTTTTAGAAGCAGCCGTTGTCGCTGGTTTAACAAGTGCTGGAATCAATGTTTACCGTGTTGGCGTATTACCCACCCCTGCCATTGCGCATTTAGTTGCAGAATCTAGGTGCGACCTTGGCGTAATGATTAGTGCATCGCATAATCCAATGCCAGATAATGGAATTAAGTTATTTGCTCGCGGTGGTGGCAAATTAGATGATGCGATTGAAGCCCGTATCGAAGCTCGCATGGGCGAAGATTGGGAGCGCCCAACGGGGAAAAACGTTGGACGTGCAATTAATGATGACACTGCAACCGAGCGATATTTAAAGCATTTACTCGCGTCAGTTGAAACTCCACTCAAAGGATTAAAGATTGTTGTGGACTGCGCAAATGGCGCATCTTCAGTAGTCGCGCCCGAGGCATATCGTCGAGCAGGAGCAGAAGTCGTTGCAATTTTTAATCAACCCGATGGTTGGAATATCAATGATGACTGTGGTTCTACGCATCTACATCAGCTACGGGCAGCAGTATTAAAAGAAGGTGCCGACGTTGGGATCGCTCACGATGGAGATGCAGATCGATGTTTAGCAATTGATGCTGCAGGAAATGAAATCGATGGTGATCATATTCTTACTCTGCTTGCCCGCGGATTTAAAGCTCGCGGCAAATTAAAGGGTAATACTGTAGTTGGCACAGTCATGAGCAATCTTGGTTTTATGCACGCGATGAAAGAATCAGGCATTGATGTAATAACCACCCCTGTAGGTGATCGTTATGTTCTTGAAAATATGATTGCTAATGATTATTCACTGGGCGGAGAACAATCTGGCCATGTCATCATGCGTGATCTTGCCAATACTGGTGATGGGATATTAACTGCCCTACAACTTCTTCAAGAAGTAGTTCGTACCGGTAAAACTTTGCAAGAATTAGCTGCAACCATGGTTCGCTTTCCTCAGGTATTGATAAATGTTAAAGATGTGCAAAAAGATAAATTGGCAGATTCTTCAGTGATTTCTGCTGCAGTCAAAAGCGCCGAAGAGCGTTTGGCTGATAGCGGGCGTGTATTACTTCGCGCATCTGGTACTGAACCACTTGTTAGAGTGATGGTTGAAGCAGCCAGTGATAGCCTTGCACAAGATGTTGCTCGACAACTTGCAGATATTGTAAAAAGCGAACTGGGGTAAGAAGCTATGTGCGGAATTGTGGGTTACACAGGGCCACAATCTGCAGCCACGCCTCTGATCCAAGGTCTTCGTCGACTTGAATACCGCGGTTATGACTCAGCAGGAATCGCGTTAGGTACTCCAGGAAAACTCTTTATTGAGAAAAAAGCTGGGAAACTTTCTAATCTAGAAAACTCACTCGATGCTTCACTTCCAGTCGTTCACTCAGGAATTGGCCATACTCGTTGGGCAACACATGGTGGCCCAACTGATCGCAATGCCCATCCACATGTTGATAATGAGGGCAAGTTAGCTGTTATTCATAATGGAATTATCGAAAACTATTCAGAGCTTCGTAAAGAGTTAGAAGCAAGAGGGCACAAGTTTTCCTCAGAGACTGATACCGAATCAGTGGCGCACTTGCTGAGCGATCTGCGCAAGAAACACAATGGTGATTTATCGGCTGCTATGCGTGAAGCCGTTAAAGCCTTACGCGGCTCATTTACTCTTTTAGCAATTCATGCCGATGCCCCTAACGTTGTTGTTGGTGTGCGTCGAAATTCACCTCTTGTAGTTGGCTTGGGTGCTGGTGAAAACTTTATGGCATCGGATGTTGCTGCTTTTATTGACTACACAAAGCGGGCAGTAGAACTTGGCCAAGATGAAGTTGTGACCATGACGCCATCATCAGTAACAATCACAGATCTTGACGGAAATTCCATTGCTCCAAAAGAATATGTAATTTCTTGGGATGCAAGCGCTGCACAAAAGGGTGGTTTCACACATTTCATGCTCAAAGAGATTTTTGAGCAACCTAAGGCAGTTGCTGATACTTTGATTGGTCGCTTAAGTGATAACAAGCAGATTGTTCTAGATGAACTACGTATGAGCGCCGAAGAGATTCGTTCATTAAAAAAGATTACGGTAATTGCCTGCGGTACTGCTTATCACGCAGGCATGGTTGCAAAGTATGCAATTGAAAAATGGGCCAAGATTCCAGTTGATGTAGAAATTGCTAGCGAATTTAGATATGGAGATCCGATTATCGATGCAGGAACATTGATTATTGCGATTTCACAGTCAGGGGAAACTATGGACACCTTGATGGCCGTGCGCCATGCCAAAGCTGCTGGCGGCCGAGTATTAGCAATCTGCAATACAAATAGTTCAACAATTCCTCGCGAATCCGATGCAGTTTTGTATACGCACGCAGGCCCTGAAATTGCAGTGGCTTCAACCAAAGCTTTACTTACCCAAATGATTGCGGTTTATCTCATTGGACTGCATTTGGCGCAAGTAAACGGTGCGCTCAATGATGTGCAAGTTGAATCCCTTTATAACGAACTACTTGAACTTCCTGGAAAGATTGAACAGATTCTTGAGACTGTAGAACCTCTTCGTACATTAACCCGAAGCTTTGCCGAAAATAATATAGTTTTATTCCTTGGCAGAAACATTGGTTATCCCGTAGCCCTTGAGGGTGCTTTGAAATTAAAAGAGCTTGCTTATATTCACGCCGAAGGATTTGCAGGTGGAGAACTCAAACATGGACCTATCGCTTTAATTGATCAAGGAACACCCGTGATTGCAATTCTGCCTGCCGGTCATGAACATGCCCTCGATGAAAAGATGCTCAGCAATATCCAAGAAGTTAAAGCCAGAGGTGCCCGAGTCATTGTCATTGCAGAAGAAGGAGCTCATGTTGAAGGCGCTGAACACATCATCCGAATTCCAGTAGCGCCTGCACTTTTCCAACCTGTACTTGCAACAGTTCCACTACAAGTTTTTGCTTACGAGATGGCTGTTGCACGGGGCAATGATGTTGATCAACCAAGAAACTTGGCAAAGTCAGTTACGGTGGAATAAATTCAATATGAAAGTTCATCAACGCAGAAAACAGATGGATCGTGCATTGCGCTGGTCGGTATTGCTCTTTATTGGTTTTCTAGCCGTAACTCAACAAGTCCTTACATACGGTCCATTAGTTAATTTTGACAACCATGTTAATCGAACTCATCGACCACGCTTTGATGGGCTATCGGGGTTTATTTTGCGCAGACTCGATGATTTAGGCCTTCGTTGGCTAACTGCAACAGTTCTAATTCTTGCTGCCGCTTTTATCGCCTATAAATTTAAAACCTGGCGCCCACTTAATTTGGCTGTTCTATCTTTACTTGCTCTTAATTTAGTTGTTGGAACCTTTAAACTTTTTTTAGGTCGCACAAAGCCCCGTGATGGATTTGATCTGCTCCATGCTGGCGGAATGTCTTATCCCAGCGGACATGCATCTAATGCGGTGTTGTCCTGGGGAATTCTTGCCTATTTAATTTATAGATATGCAAAAGTTGATAAGTATCAAGGTCGTTTGGCAAGTGCCGGTGTTGTAACAATTTCATTGACTATTTGCATAGTGTCCCTAATTCGCCATACTCATTGGTTTACGGACTTGCTAGGTGGCCTATTTATAGGCAGCGCATTATTAGTGGCAGTAATTGCCGTTGATCGTTACGTTCCCTCAAAGAGCCAACTGCACTAGACTCGAGCGCATGATTGATGGAATCGGCATTGATGTCGTCGATATCGAGCGCTTCAAATCCTCACTTGAACGAACCCCTGGGTTATTAGAAAAGCTATTCACCGACAATGAGCGCACAAAACCTCTTCATTCATTGGCTGCACGTTTTGCAGCCAAAGAAGCTCTTGCCAAAGCCCTCAGTGCTGGAAAAGGTTTGAGTTGGCATGATGCTGAAGTACTCAACCTTGAAAATGGAAAGCCAGTATTTTTATTTCGTGGTGATATTGCTGAATTAGTTGATGGCGCAGATGTGCATCTCTCACTTTCACATGATGCCGGAATTGCATCTGCCATGGTGATTGTTGAGCGTCGATAATGGAGCATCGTGCAGAAGCGCGCATTGATATCAATGCTCTTGCCTCTAATATTTCCTTTCTAAGATCTATCGCAAAGGTAGATTTGATGGCTGTTGTTAAAGCTGATGCATACGGTCATGGATTAATAGAGATTGGTTTGGCCGCAGAGAAAAATGGCGCTGACTGGTTAGGTGTTGCACTATTAGAAGAAGCGATTGCTCTTCGCACGCATGGAGTCCGAATTCCAATACTTGCTTGGCTCGTTCCTCCAGGATCTGATTTCAATCTGGCAGCAAAGCACGATATTGATCTTGCAGTGGCATCCATTGCAACGTTGAAGGAAATTTCACATGTACCTAACAAGCCCCGTATTCATATCGAAGTTGATACTGGTATGACTCGTGGCGGTTTTCTTGATGAATGGGAAGAACTGCTAAAAGCAGATTTTTCTAAAGTCGAAGTTGTGGGCATTTTTTCGCACTTTGCGCGAGCTGATGAAGCTGGTCAGCAACAAAATAGCGATCAACTTAATGTGTTCAAAGCCCGAGTTGCTGAATTATCTGAAATTGGTATCAACCCGCCAATCAAACATTTATCTAACTCGGCTGCAACGTTTCTTGATAGCTCATCAGCCTTAGAGATGGTACGTACAGGAATCGCAATGTATGGGTTGTCACCAGATTTCAAGACAATGGGGGATAGTAAAAAGCTGGGATTAAAACCTGTCATGCAACTGCGTGCCAAATTGCATCTAGTAAAAACTGTTCTTGCAGGTTCTGCCGTTGGTTATGGCGCAACAGCAGTCACCGAGCATGAAACAAAATTAGGTGTAGTTGCAATGGGCTACGCCGATGGAATCCCGCGAATTGCACATGGCGCTGGCATTTTTGTTAATGGCACAAGAGCCCCAATTATTGGCCGCGTTTCCATGGATCAATTTGTCGTAGACCTAGGGATCAACTCCACGGCCGTTTCGGGGGATTGGGTGATTATTTTTGGTGATGGCTCTCACGGTGAATACACCGCAGATGATTGGGGCGCTGCATCGTTATCAATTAATTATGAAATCGTAACAAGAATTGGGCCGCGAGTGCCTAGAATCTACGCACCTCATGTCTACTAATAATGCAGCGTTGCGCGTCGAAGGTGTCAATATCTCCTTCGGTGGACTTCGCGCACTCAACGACGTTTACCTAGAAATTGGCAAGAATGAAGTCGTTGGATTGATCGGCCCCAATGGCGCGGGCAAGACAACTTTATTTAATGCACTGTGCGGATTAGTTAAACCAGATTCTGGAAAGTTTTATCTTGATGGCAAAGAACAGAATTTTCCACAAACTGCACAACTTGTTGATTTAGGAATTGCACGAACTTTACAAGGTATTGGATTATTTGGTGACTTAACAGTTTTAGAAAACGTCATGATTGGCGCCCAGAAATTTGCACGCTCGGGATTAATCTCAGCAGGTTTCGGTAGAAATAACCGAGACGAAAGAGAATTAAAGGAACGTGCCATGCACTATCTTGAAAATGTGTATGCAATCGGATTAGCAAATCGGCGTGCTGATACTTTGTCGTATCCAGATACGAAGCGAGTTGCCATTGCACGCGCACTTGTCGGTGAGCCAAAAATTCTTATGCTCGATGAACCGGCTGGGGGATTAGGTTCTCAAGATATTGAGTGGATGAACCTATTGATCAGAAACCTAACCGCTCAGATGTCAGTTTTAATTGTTGAGCATCACATGGATGTAGTTATGACTGTTTGTAGCAAGCTGTATGTTCTTAATTTTGGAGAAGTAATCGCAAGCGGAAACGCTGAAACTGTGCGTCGTGATCCTGCAGTAATGGCTGCATATTTAGGAACAGGTGCCTAAATGACACTGAACGTTTCTAACTTAACTGTTCATCACGGCGCTATCTGTGCAATAAACCAAGTTTCGATCCAAGTTCAAACCGGATCTCTTGCAGCAATCATTGGTTCCAATGGTGCAGGGAAAACTACCTTGCTTCGCACATTATCAGGACTAAACCATCCCACTCATGGTGAGATCACGTGGAATGGCCAAAGCATTATTGGCATAAAACCGGAGATGTTAGTGCGAAAAGGGATCTCACATGTTTCTGAAGGTAAGTCAGTAATCCCGGAGTTAACTGTTCAAGAGAATTTAGAGATTGGTGCGCTTTGGCGACGAAATAAGAAAGAGATGAATGCTTCAAGGAATTCTGTTGTCGATATTTTCCCTAGACTCGGGGAAAGGTTTTCGCAACGAGCAGATACTCTCTCTGGCGGAGAGCGACAAATGTTAGCTCTTGGTCGTTCTCTTATGTCAAAACCTGAGCTCTTATTACTTGATGAGCCCTCACTTGGATTAGCGCCACTAGTTGTGGCACAGATTTTCCAGTCGATTCGCGACTTAACAACCTCCATGGGAATCACGGTTTTATTAGTTGAGCAAAATGCAATGGGAGCGTTAAAGATTGCTGATGTAGGTATTGTCCTAAATTTAGGTTCTGTCGCGGTTACTGGAGATGCTTCTGCCCTAATTGATGATCCACAAGTCCGCACGGCTTATTTGGGGTACTAATTATGTTTCAAATATTTAACACATTCTTAATTGGTGTCACTGCTGGATCTATTTATGCACTAATGGCGATATCAATGGTTCTGGTATGGCGAAGTACGAGAGTTGTGAATTTTGCACAGGCTGGCATGGCCTTACTTTCAACTTATTTTGGATATGAAGTAATTCATCAGGTTGGTTCATATTGGCTGGCTCTGCCAATTGCAATGATTTCTGGCGCAATAGTTGCCGCAGTTATCGAATTAGTATTTATGAGATTACTTCTTAAACACAGCAGCCAAGGGGCAATTGCAAGTATTGCTCCGATCATTGCAACACTTGGACTTCTCGGGTTAATTAAATCCATGATTGGCTACTTTTGGGGCAACCAAGACGTCAGTATTGAATCACCATTATCAAATGTGGGTTTTACTCTAGGGACACAAACGCTTGCCTTATCACCAATGAAATTATTCATTCTTATCGTTGTGTCCATTCTGGTTATCGCTCTAACCTTTGTTTTCCAAAGAACAAATTTAGGTCTAGCTCTTCGTGCATCTGCATACGCCCCAGAAATCTCACGGTTGGCCGGAATTAAGGTAGACCTAGTGCGAACATTTGGTTGGGCCGTTGCAGGTGCTGCTGGTGGCGCAGCAGGAATGCTACAAACAGCAAATGGAAATGGGGCGTTATCACCTGACTCATTAGAATTTTCTTTGCTTCTCGCATTTGGATTTATTTCAGCGGTGATCGGCGGCCTTGATAGTTTGCTTGGCGCAGTGCTTGGTGCCTTGCTCTTAGGTTTAGTCTTGGCCTTTGTCTTAACTTACATAGGTGGATCTTTAGTCTTTATCACTGCATTTGTACTCTTATTAGTGGTGCTTCTAATTCGTCCTGCAGGAATTATTTCACAGCGAGCAGGTCGCCGTGCATAAATTTAAACCATCAAACACTTCACGATTCCTAGGATTCGTATTTCTAGGCATTTTCCTTGTTTACTTAAGCAATACAGTTGATGAGCTTCGAGTTTATCAAGGGGCAACTGTCGCAATGTATGTCGTCGCTATCTCTTCCATAATTTTACTTACCGGCTATTCAGGTCAAGTCTCACTTGGTCATGGCGCCTTGTTAGCTGTTGGTGGATACGGCGCAGCTTTATTGCGCAATAATTTCAACGCACCCATTTGGTTATGCTTTGCCGGCGCAGTTTTAATGGCCGCCTTTTGGGGCGCACTTCTTGGTGCAACTGCGGCTCGACTTTCTGGCCCATACCTTGCAGGAACGACTTTGGCATTAGCAGTGGGACTTCCTTCCATTGCCAATCAATTCAAATTTTTAGGTGGCGAACAAGGGTTAATTTTTGATATTGGATTGCCGCCGGCTTCACTTGGTGAAACCTTTTCGCAGTACAAATGGTTCTTTTGGATAGCTTCACTCACGGCGCTCATTTCAATGTGGTGGCTTCAAAACCTGTTGCGCTCTCGGTATGGGCGAACTTGGCGAGCGGTTCGGACACAGAGCATTGCCGCCGAGTTAGCTGGCATCCATGTGGCCCGATCCAAGGTGCTCGCCTTCACCATTAGCGCGGGCCTGGCTGGCCTTGCTGGAGCCCTACTTTCAATGACGATTAGCACCGTATCACCCGGGGCATTCCCCCTTTCTCTCTCATTTGCGCTCGCGACAGGCGCGGTCATATCTGGCGTAACTACCCTAGGAGGCGTCATTATTGGGGCAGTGACATTGGTGGCAATCCCTGAAATTGCCGATTCATTAGCTCGTCGAATCGGCGCTTCAGAGAATGCAACTATCAACTTGCCAGGTTTACTGGTCAGTGGGTTATTAATAGTGACTGTTCTTTTCATACCGAATGGACCAGTTGAACAGATCAGACAAAGGAAGATGAAGTAAAGATATAAATATCCCGTAAGGGCCCTCGATGGAAGGAAACACATGATCGGAAAGAATCGTCGGAAGCTAATTGCTGCTTCTGCGGTAATTGCTGCAGGAAGCATGTTGCTGTCAGCTGCACCCGCACAGGCTGCAGATCCTGGACTTACGTCTTCATCAATCAAGTTAGGAATCACAATTCCAATGACTGGAATTGCTTCACCTGGTTATAACAAGATTCCAGGTGCAATGAAAGCCTACTTTGAATATGTCAATGCCAATGGTGGAGTGAATGGTCGCAAGATCAACCTCGTTGTTAAGGACGATCAATACATTCCAACTCTTGCGGTAGCAAAGGCAAATGAACTTATCCTTAAAGATAAGGTTTTTGCTCTCATTGGAACTTTAGGAACTGCAAGCACTAAGGCGATCTCACGTTCAGCGCAGTTAAGCGCCCGTGGAATTCCTTCAATGTTTGTAAACACAGGATTTAGCGGATTTGCAGATAAAAAAGCGTATCCAACTTCATTCTCACTATTGCCGTCATATCAAATGGAAGCAAAAGTAATGGGCAAGTATCTAGATGATAACTTTGCTGGCAAAAAAGTCGGCTTGATCTATCAAGATGATGACTTTGGTGTCGATGCACTCAATGGTTTCAAGCAAGCTGGAGTAAACTTTGCAATTAAGATTCCTTATGCATCAGGCTCACAAGCAGTTGCTGGTGTACCAGGTACTTGGATTACAAAGTTACAAGCTGCAGCACCAGATGTTGTTATTCTCTTTGGCGTATCGAGTGCAACTGCAGCTGCTTTAGGCAATGCGTATGCATACAAGTATGCCCCTAAGTGGATATTAGGTTCAGTTGGTGGAGATGCAACAACTCTTGCAGCTAACAAGGTTCCACCTGCCTTCCTTGCGGGTGCAAAAGGCCTTTCATTTGCCCCAGCTCCATCTGATGCAACAGATGAATACATCAAGATGTTTATGGATGTAAATACCACTTATAACAAGGGTGTTGCATTCGATAACAATATTGTTGCCGGAATGACCTCAGCTTTCCTCGCAGTACAAGCGATCAAAGCAGCCGGTCCAAATCTAACTCGTAAGAGTTTGATTGCAGCAATTGAAAAGGGTGGGGCAACTTTTGCTAACCCAGCTCTTTCTCCACTTGGTTATTCATCAACCAGTCACATAGGTGCAACTGGTTACTGGATTGGTACTTACGATGCAACTGGTGCACTAAAGCCAGATGGCGGTAAGTACACCGTGTATACAACTGATTCTGGAACAGGTCCTGTAGTTATTTCAAACTACAAGCGCCCTGCAATGCCAGCGAAGGGATTACCAAACTAATGTCAAAAAATTCAATCAAGAAGCGTCTAGTTGCACTTGCATCTGCTGCTGCACTCATTACGGGTGTCACAGCAGTAGTTCCTGCACAAGCCGCAGATCCAGCATGTACAACTGCTGCTTATGTAACAACATGCCTCGGCGCAACTTCAGACACCGCTCCCTACATGTTCATTACTACAGCTGCATTTAACGGAACAGTTTTGTTGTGGTCACACGGTCTTCGCCCAAACGTGGATATCCCTGTTGGTATTCCAGGCTATGGCGGATACAAAGTGACAAATACGCCAGAACCAGCTCCAGGTGGCGATAAGGCGATTATCGGTGCACTACTCGGCGCAGGTTATGGAATCGCTGGTTCAGGATTCTCTCGTCAAGGCGTAAACGTTCAGCAGGCAGTTGCAGCAAACGTTGAGCTAATTGATATTTTCAAGAAAAAGAACCCAACAACTAAAAAAGTTGTTGCATGGGGCGCTTCTCTTGGAACATTAATTACTCAAACTTTGGCTGAAAAACATCCAGAGTTAATTGATTCAGTTGCATTAGTTTGTCCAGCAACTGCACCAACGGATGCACTTATTTCTTACTTCGGCGATTTCATGTGGGGATTCAAAACATTCTTTGATCCAACAATCAAGGGATTTGGATACTCAGCTGGAGCGGCCGGATATGGAGAAGCAATGGGCGATTTAGTTAAATTCTTTACCGCTCTCGGAAAATTGCAGGCTGGTCTAGTTTCTGGCGCATGGCCAGATACATCAAGTCCTGCTGGCAAGGCTCTTGAAACCGCAAAGATTCCATCACGTAGCGCACTAACGTTGATTGGCCTTATGGCTGGCGTACCAATGCGAAGCGAGCACATCGATGGAACTTCTGGACCAACTGGATCTGAGCAGCTATTCCCATTGGCAATTGCACCAGCAGTTGCTGTCTTGGAAAATGCTGGAACAGTAGGGCTTGCTGAAGTACTTCTAATGTCAGATGGCGAAGCACAAGCGGGTGGAATTGTTTTTGATAATACAAAGACTGATTACGCTTCACGTGTAGATGCTGACAAAGATGTTTACACATTTGCCCTCAGCGGAAACACTGCAGTGAGCGCGATGCTAGGAGTTCTAGCTGCCTCACCACGTGTTACTGGCTCAGCAGCAGCAATGGCAAAAGCCAAGACACTTCTTGCAATTGATGGAAGCGTTAAGCACCCAACTGTTCTACTTACTACAGAGGCGGATCAATTCACCGTTGCTGGAGCAGGACAATGGATGATTGATGGTTATGCAGATCAGTACGCAGCGGCAAAGGCGGCAGCACTTAAGGCTTACCAAGCCAATAAGTCTTACACCGCGCCTACAAATAACCTCGTTGCGTTGTGGGCAAAGACTGGTGCTAAATACACCAAGTTCACTGCAACAGGATCTCCTGACCTCTCTGCAACTGCAGGCGCTGGAACAGGACACTGTAAATACACGCCAGCTCAATACGTTGCAGTTGCAAAGATGGCAGCAAATGTTGCCAACACTGGCAAGTTCCCTAGTGGCGGACCTATCGCCACTGCTGCACGTAAGGTTGGCTTGTCATACGACAATAAGTTCCGAGCACCTTTATTTAAATCTCTCGGATAAATCTAGTTAAGTAAACGGGGGCCTTGGGAAACCAGGGCCCCCGTTTTCCTTTACCCTTACTTCCTAATGATCACCGTTACCAGTGCAGAAGAGATGTTTAATCTCGGAGAATCTATTTCTGCTCACTTAAAAGCCGGTGACTTGCTTCTTTTAAATGGCCCACTAGGTGCAGGCAAAACAGTTTTAGCTCAAGGCATTGGTAAAGGCCTAGGAATCACTGATATCACTTCACCTACCTTTGTTATTTCTAGAACACACGCAGGGGCAGTACCCATGATTCATGTGGATGCTTATCGTTTGATTGATACGGATAATCCCAACCTTTACTTAGATGATTTGGATTTAGATACAGAAAACTCGGTAACCGTTGTTGAATGGGGCGGAAGCGAATCTGCTCGTTTGAATGAGGATCGGTTAGAAATCACAATAGATAGAACCACTGAAATTAGATTAGTTGAAATCAAAGCCATCGGTGCTCGTTGGAACGGTTTTGCCTTATGAGAATTACTTTAGCTATCGATACCTCAACTTCTCGCACATGTGTCGCAGTAATCAAAGGCAGTGAAATTCTTTGGAGCGCTCATCATGATGGCGCAACTGAACATGGACCAGCATTACCAGCACTAGTTCAAGAAGGCATCAAAGGTTTTGTCATTGATGAAGTAGTAGTTGGTATGGGCCCAGGACCATATACGGGGTTACGTATAGGGATTGCCTTTGCACAAAGCTTTGCCCTAGCCCGCGAAATTGATGTACGTGGAGTTTGCTCACTTGATGCCATAGCAGCACAAGTGAGTGAAAAAGATTTTATTGTCACTGTCGATGCACGTCGCAAAGAGGTTTACTGGGCTCGATATAAAGAAGGAAATCGTGTCGGTGAACCAGCCGTGAACTTTCCGGCAGATGTTCAAGCTCAAGGCGTAGTTATTCATGCCGATCTTTATCCAGAGATGAAAGTTTTAGTTGCACTTGCCGGAAACATTACTGAACCGATTTATTTGCGCAGACCAGATGCAGTAGCAACGGCAGATCGCTCATGACAACCTATCGCAATGCTATGGCGCTGGATATTCCAGTTTTTGTTTCATTAGATAAACAACTCTTTCCATATTCACCATGGTCTGCTGGTCAATACAAAGAAGAGTTCGCCGAGATGCCACGCACACGTCACTTCGTTGTGGCCCTAGATGATGACAAATCAATCATTGGCTATGCAGGCATATTGGTGCCGGCACCTGCGGTTGAGGCCGATATTTTGACGGTTGGGGTTATTGCAGAGCACCGCGGTAAAGGTATTGCTCGTCAATTGATGGCTTTAATAACTGACTTTGCTATTGATCGCCAAGCAGCTGCCATGATGCTAGAAGTTAAAAGCGATAACGTTGAAGCAATTGGTTTATATGAATCCCTCGGGTACTCACGGTTAAATACCCGTAAAGATTATTTTGGTAGCGGGCTAGATGCGCTGATTATGCGAAAAGAGCTGCCATGAGTGAGCCATTAGTTCTGGGTATCGAAACCTCATGTGATGAAACTGCAGTAGGTATTGTTCGTGGACGTACGTTGCTGGCAAATGTGATTGCATCAAGTGTTGAAGAACATGCTCGCTTTGGGGGAGTTGTTCCTGAAATTGCTAGCCGAGCACATCTTGAAGCGATGCAACCAACGATTAAACAAGCATTGCGTGATGCCAACGTTTCACTCAAAGATATCGATGCAGTAGCTGTGACTGCTGGCCCAGGTTTAGTCGGTGCACTACTAGTCGGTGTTGCTTCTGCAGCAGGTCTTGCAATTGGTTTAGATAAACCTATATATGCAGTCAATCATTTAGCGGCGCACGTGAGTGTAGATTACTTAACGCATGATCAAAGCCTTGAACCAACAATTGCGCTTTTAGTGAGTGGTGGTCATTCATCGCTGCTTCAAGTCAATGACATCACTTCTTCCATCATTAAATTAGGACAGACAATTGATGATGCTGCAGGTGAAGCATTCGATAAAATTGCTCGTGTAATGAAGTTAGGTTTTCCAGGTGGACCGGCCATAGATGCAATGGCTAAAGAAGGAAGTGCGAGCGCTATTGATTTTCCGCGTGGCCTCACCACATCTAATGACTGGCAAACGCGTCCATACGATTTTTCCTTCTCAGGTTTAAAAACTGCGGTTGCCAGATATTTAGAAAGTACGCCGGACTATGTTCGAGCCGATGTTGCCGCTTCATTCCAAGAATCAATCGTGGATGTTTTAATGTTAAAGGCCATTGCTGCATGTAAAGAAAGCGGCATTAACTCACTTGTTATTGCCGGCGGAGTGGCTGCGAATTCGCGGCTCCGAACCGTGGCTGCAGAGCGCTGCGAAAAGGCGGGCATCAAACTTCGGATCCCGTCGCCTGCGCTATGTACCGATAACGGGGCCATGGTGGCCAGCCTGGGAGCCTTAATGGCCTCGGCCGGGCGCACGCCTAGCCCAGTGGCCTTTGACGCACAGTCCAGCCTGCCTGTTACGACCGTGAGCCTGTCTTAGCTCAATTTGCCCTTGGGAATAGCCCCGTCTAACCTTGCGTTAGCACTCACGGGCCCACACTGCTAACCGGGCCTGCACGAGGAATTCAATCAGGAAAAATAAGAAGGAGTTAAGCCCATGGCCATTAAGCCACTAGAAGATCGCATCGTTATCAAGACAAACGAAGCTGAAACAACAACAGCATCTGGTCTTGTTATCCCAGATACAGCAAAAGAAAAGCCACAAGAGGGAACTGTTATTGCAGTTGGCCCAGGTCGCTTTGATGATGGTGTTCGCGTTCCCATGGATGTCAAAGTTGGCGATGTTGTTCTGTATAGCAAGTACGGCGGAACTGAAATCAAGCATGGCGGAGATGACCTATTGGTTCTTTCAGCGCGCGACATTCTCGCTGTAATCGAGAAGTAAATGGGAAAGTCCCTTCAATTCGACGAGCAAGC
>WLIQ01000034.1 GCA_009726135.1 Actinomycetota bacterium
CACATGCTGATGCACCAGATCTTCTCTTTCAACTCACCAGTGTGGTTCAACGTTGGAACAAACCAACCACAACAGGTTTCAGCATGTTTCATCTTGTCAGTTGATGACACTATGGACAGCATTCTTAACTGGTACCGCGAAGAAGGAATGATTTTCAAAGGTGGATCAGGAGCAGGACTTAACTTGTCTCGCATCCGTTCATCAAAGGAGCTTCTCAAGTCTGGCGGAACAGCATCTGGTCCAGTTTCATTCATGCGCGGTGCTGATGCATCTGCCGGAACAATCAAATCTGGCGGAGCTACACGCCGTGCAGCAAAGATGGTTGTTCTAGATGTAGATCATCCAGATATCGAAGAGTTCATCGAAACTAAGGTCAACGAAGAAGACAAGATTCGCGCACTACGCGATGCTGGCTTTGACATGGACCTAGGTGGAAAAGACATCATCTCTGTTCAGTACCAGAACGCAAACAACTCTGTCCGCCTATCGGATAAGTTCATGCAAGCTGTTGAAAAGGGCGAATCATTTGGATTAACAGCTCGAGCAACTGGTGAAGTTATCGACACAGTTGATGCACGCGAACTCTTCACAAAGATTGCACAAGCCGCATGGGCATGTGCTGATCCTGGTGTTCAGTTTGATGACACCATCAATGATTGGCACACAACTCCAGAGACAGGTCGCATTAACGCCTCGAACCCTTGCTCTGAGTACATGTCGCTAGATAACTCATCATGTAACTTGGCTTCACTTAACTTGATGAAGTTCCTAAAATCTGATGGATCATTTGATGCAAAGTCATTTGGTAAGGCTGCAGAATTGATCATCACAGCGATGGACATTTCAATCTGTTTCGCAGATTTCCCAACTGAAGCAATCGGTGACACAACAAAGGCTTACCGTCAGCTCGGTATTGGTTATGCAAACCTTGGAGCACTTCTTATGGCTTCAGGTCTTGCATACGATTCTGAAGGTGGACGCGCTCTTGCTGGTGCAATCACTTCATTGATGTCAGGTATTACATACAAGCGTTCAGCAGAACTTGCTGGAATCGTTGGACCATATGCAGGCTTTGCACAAAATGCTAAGCCACACGCACGTGTTATGCGCAAGCACGCGTCCGCTTCATCTGCTGCAAAGTCTGAAACAACTTTGGATCGCGATGTATGGACAGAGGCCAATAAGGCCTGGGATGCATGTCTTTCAACAGGAGATAAGAACGGATGGCGCAACGCGCAGATCTCAGTACTTGCTCCAACAGGAACAATCGGTTTGATGATGGATTGCGATACAACTGGTATCGAACCTGACTTCTCATTGGTTAAGTTCAAGAAGCTCGTTGGTGGCGGATCTATGCAGATCGTTAACCAGACAGTGCCACTTGCACTTGAAAAGCTTGGATATGCCCAAGAGACAGTTGAAGCAATCGTCGAATTCATTGCAGCCAATGGACACGTTATCGATGCTCCAGGGTTAAAGCTTGAGCACTATGAAGTATTTGATTGCGCACTAGGTTCACGATCAATTGCTCCAATGGGCCACGTTCGCATGATGGCTGCATGCCAGCCATTCCTTTCAGGTGCGATTTCAAAGACAGTAAACCTTCCTGAAGATGCAACTGTTGAAGAAGTTGAAGAAGTTCACATCGAAGCATGGAGAATGGGAATCAAGGCACTCGCCGTTTATCGCGATAACTGCAAGGTTGGCCAACCTCTCTCTGATGGTAAGGCAAAGAAGAAAGAAGCAGTTGTTGAAGAAGAAATTTCTTCACCAGTTCGCAAGCGTCTTCCAAAGTCTCGTCCAGCAACAACAACATCATTTGCTGTTGGCGGCGCTGAGGGTTACATGACCGCTGGTGCATATGCTGATGGCGCACTTGGCGAAGTATTCTTAAAGCTAGGTAAGCAGGGATCAACACTTGCTGGCGTGATGGATGCCTTCTCAATTGCAGTATCTATCGGACTTCAATACGGAGTTCCACTAGAGACTTTCGTAGAGAAGTTTACGAACTTGCGATTTGAACCAGCAGGTATGACAGATGATGCAGATATTCGCATGGCGCAGTCCATGATGGATTACATCTTCCGTCGTCTAGCTCTTGACTACCTACCATTTGAACAGCGTTCATCGATGGGTCTTTACACTGCAGCAGAACGTGCAGCAGCTTTAGATAATGGTGGCGAGTACGCACCTGTAGCGGTGGCTGATACCCCAAAAGCACCTGTGCTTGCGGTGGTTCCTGCGGTTGCAAGTAAGCCGGTTGCAGTAAAGATTGAAGCTGCAGCACCTGCAATGACAATCGGATCTTCATCTGATCTTCTTGAATCAATGGGAATCAAATCTGATGCGCCACTATGTATGACTTGTGGAGTAAAGATGCGTATGTCAGGTGCATGTTTCGTATGCGAAGGATGTGGAAACACATCTGGTTGCTCATAAGCTGTAGTTAATACGTTTTAACCAACCCCGTTAAAAGCCCCGTCAATCACTGCGATTGGCGGGGTTTTTTACTCTAAATCAACTAAGCAACAAGAATTGATCGCTTGCTCAGACCCATAAAGTAGCCATCTATAAGGGTTTTAGGGGCTATTTCAGGGGATGTGGCAGCACCTAGAGTGACAAAGAGTGGCGTGAAATGTTCAACCGTTGGATGTGCATAAGGCATACCTGGAGCTAACTCTTTAAAGTTCGTAAGTGCATCAACATCACCGGCAGCCAAGGCTTGCGCAGCCCATGCATCGAATTCGCTAGACCATGTTGGTGCGATTGCATCGCTGTTCCAATCGCGCAAGTAGCGCAAACCATGTGTCATAAAACCAGAGCCAATAACTAGGACGCCATTTTCGCGCAGAGGTTGTAACCGCTTTCCTAACGCCATCAACTTTGCAGGATCACTTGTTGGCATAGACATCTGCACAACGGGAATATCAGCGTTGGGATACATCACTCGCAATGGAACCCAAGCTCCATGATCAAGGCCACGATCGGATTGATGCACGCTTTCGCCATCTGGCATCAGTGAAGCAATCAATTCACTGATGTGGGTTGCATCAGGGGAGTTATAAGTCATTTCATAAAATTTTCGATCAAAGCCACTGAAGTCATAGACCAGGGGAGTATGCGCCGCTGGATTGCTTAGTGTTATTGGTTCTGATTCCCAGTGCGCACTGACAATGACAATTGCTTTCGGTTTTTCAATGCCAGCTGCAATATCTCGCAACTGTGAACTCCACAGCTCGTCATCGAGCAACATGGGAGCACCATGTCCTATATACAGCGCAGGCATTGTTGACATGAGTGAAGCCTATAGTTATGTAGTTGAAAGTTCAACTACATCACCAACCACTAAGGTTGCCTCATGAGCGATATGTCCACCAAAGTGCGAGAAGCACTCGATGTGGCCGTGGAAGCAATAGGTGGTTCAGCGCGTGAAGGCCAGATTGAAATGGCCGAAGCTGTTGCTAACGCTTTAACCGATCGCCATCACTTGATGGTTCAAGCAGGTACAGGAACTGGAAAATCTCTTGCCTATTTAATTCCAGGAATTGTTCATGGCCGCAAAGTATTAGTAGCCACAGCAACTATTGCTTTGCAACGCCAGTTAGTTGATCGTGATTTACCTGCCGTTGTTCCAGTGCTTGAAAAACTATTGGGCCGCGAAGTTACGTACGCGATTTATAAAGGCGTCGGCAACTATGTCTGCTTACAGAAAATGAATAGTGAAGATGTCGACCCTGATGGTGAATTGGTAATGGAAGTTTCATCCCTTGAAAAAGATGCCAAGCGATTAATTGCGTGGGCGAAAACGCCTGGAGTATCAGGGGATAGGGATGATGCACCTGAAGTAGATAGGCGAGTGTGGGCGGCAAATAGTGTGTCAGGGCGTGAATGTGTTGGGGCAGATGTGTGTGCATTTGGTTCGCAATGTTTTGCCGCCAAAGCTAAGGGGCGTGCGCAAACGGCTGATGTCGTCGTAACTAACCACACGTTATTAGCAATTGAAATTGTGGATTCACATCCGATTTTGCCTGAGCGCGATTGCATTATTTTGGACGAAGCTCATGAGTTTATGGATCGCGCAACACAGGCAGTTACCGAAGAATTGACATCGGGCCGCGTTTTGCGCGCTGCGGCAATGGCCCGCAAATTCAT
The DNA here is from genome assembly GCA_009726135.1 of Actinomycetota bacterium. Lineage (GTDB taxonomy): Bacteria > Actinomycetota > Actinomycetes > Nanopelagicales > Nanopelagicaceae > Planktophila. The sequence goes on from WLIQ01000034.1 coordinate 4,153, forward strand.
GCCTGGCAAGCTGGCCGATGCCTTACATAAAGCCGCCAATGATTTTCATGAATCAATGGTTGATTACGGCGAATCAGTTCGCAGCGAATTTGGTTCACAGGGCCGTTTAGAAGAGATACCTCAATCACTGGAATCTCCAATTCGTAAAGTGCGCGAGAGTGCCCAAGCTATTGTGCAATTTTTAAGTGCTGATGATGAAATTATTGATACCGATGCCATGGCAGAGCGGGCCCGGGTAAAAGGTGCGGTCAATGAAGTCTCAACAACGGCGGCTACATTATTAAAGCTCGGCAATGGTTTAGTGCTCTGGTATGAACCAACATTTTCTACGCTCTACTTAGCACCCTTGTCAGTCTCTGATGTCTTGCGCGAGAACATGCTTAAACAAACTCCAGTGATTGCAACCTCTGCCACGTTAACGGTGGGCAACTCCTTTAATTCACTAGCTAAAAGCATCGGCTTTATTGTGGGCGAAGATCTCAATGCCGAACTCAGTGAAGGCGAACTCGATCCAGGCAACGTCCAGATGCTAGATGTGGGTTCTCCTTTTGATTTTGCTAATCAAGGTGTTCTCTATATGCCAAAGCATTTACCCGAACCCGGCCGTGATGGCCCAAGTATCGAAGTCTTAACTGAGCTCGGTGAGTTAATTGATGCAGCGGGTGGGCGTACTTTGGCGCTGTTTTCTTCATGGCGCGGTGTGGAAGCTGCAGATCTGCACCTGCGCAAAGTATTAGCAGAACTGCCAATCAAAATTATTACGCAAAAACGTGGGGATGCTGTTGGTCCACTTGTCGCACGATTCGCAAAGGATGAAAAGTCGGTATTGCTTGGCACGATGTCGTTGTGGCAAGGCGTTGATGTTCCAGGTAACAGTTGCATCCTTGTTGCAATCGATCGAATTCCATTTCCACGCCCGGATGAGCCGGTCATGGCCGCGCGTGCTTCACAAGCCGATGCCGCTGGCGGAAGTGGATTTATGCAGGTTTCATTGCCGCGGGCTGCACTATTGCTGGCTCAAGGAACGGGCCGTTTGATTCGATCCGTTGATGATCGGGGAGTCGTAGCAATATTGGATTCGCGCATTGTTACTAAGCGATACGGAAGCGTGCTGCTTAATTCGATGCCACCGCTGTGGCGTACTTCGGATAAAGCTGTGGTGCAAGATTCGCTAAAGCGCCTTAATGAGTCGCTTTAATTCAGGCCAGGATTTTTCAAAGCTAGGGTGCAAAGTCAACGTATCAACCTGGTCAATATGGACCCAACGAACTTCATGGGATTCATCATTGAGTTCATGAGCAATTAATAATTCTGTAGCAGTGGCGATTACTGTGTCATAGCGCCACGTGCCGTGATCATCACTAAAAGTTTGGATGGGTGTTAAGTGCACTGGATCGATTCCTGTTTCTTCTTTAGCTTCGCGAATTGCAGCTTCAAGAACTGATTCATGGCTATCGCGAGCACCTCCAGGGATTCCCCAGGTATCACCATTGTGAACCCATGGCGCACGATGTTGCAGCAGAATTTGTGTGCCACGAACTAACAAGATTCCAGCAGCGCCATTGAGTCCCCAGTGCTTATTGCCGCAGGCGCATTGGATCCAACCATCTCCATCGCGCGCGCTCATGAACTAAGAGTGTCACAAGTATCCACAGTTAGCGCAGTGGGCTGCGGGATCGGTCCTATGGCGCACCTATCGTCCCGACACATGAAGCGCTTACTTATTGCCATTCTTTTCCTAGCTTTAGCAACACCGTCTGAAGCAATTGCCGACTGCTCAAGTTCTGCCTGTGTTGATGTATTTACGCAAAATAACCAAATCATCATCACGGCTAAAAAAGGTAACGGTGGATCGGCAACGAAGAAGCCAGTTGTTACCAAGCCAAAACCACAACCCACGCTTTGGTTTCCGCCTAAACCCAAGCCCGTACCAACGGTTAAACGCACATACAAACCGCGAGTGCGTGTGAAAAAAGTAGTAACAAAGAGCGTCAATCTTAGTGATCGATTAATCAAAATGGTGCCTACCGGAACCATTGCCTATCAACCAGAGTTTGAGCCCCTTGTACATGTGCCAGTTATTTTCTGGTGCGATCTTCCTTCGATTTTTCAATCACGGGTGAACATTATTGGCGAAGTAATCGATGTAGCTCTGCGTCCGGGCTTTGCTTGGCAATGGGGTGACGGAGAAATCTTTACGACAACGCAATCAGGGGCTCCTTACCCAAACCAACAAATCACTCATACCTATAAACAACCGGGAACGTACACCGTGACTTTAATTGCAACCTGGAACGGCAACTTCAAACATAACGGTGCAACTCGCGCAATTACAGGCACTATCAAAATACCTTCATTTGCAGTCATCACTGTGGTTGCTGCTAATACCCGATTCACGAAATGAGAGATTAATGACCACTGATTATGAAGAACTACAAATTACTTCTCTACCTCTAGCATCAGATGCCACATTTGTTGCATTGGTAAATAGTTTTTATGTCGATCCAGATAGCGAGGGTTTATCTAAAATGCAGCAGGATGGCGCAACTGCTGTTATCGACTTGGCTGTTGAATTTGAAAAATTTGGAACTGACAGCAATCCAGATTTGATTGCAAAAGTCCTTGGGCGACTTAGTGATATTCAAGTGCGAGATTTTGCGCTAGGAACCCACAACGCCGAAAGCTTTGAAACGTATTGGATTATGTGGCACTACCTGGTGCAGATCGCACCAGCTGGATACGTTGCCCCAGTTGCAACGCTCTTTGCCACATTGGCATATGAGCGGGGAGATGTGCCACTTGCCTATCGCTGCTTAGAACGGGCTAGCCAATGCGCGCCAACGTATTCGTTGACGATTTTGCTGCGCCGCGTCTTTGGCTCTGGTTGGCCTGCTGCCGCCTTTGCTGCCATGCGCATAGAGCTGCACCCAAAAGTAACCGCTGGGATTTTTGAGTAGCCCAAAGCTTCTGTTAGTGTTTGGCCCAGGTCACGAGTTCTAGTGTTTAGCCCCGGCTTACTAGACGGCAACCCTCCACCACGGTGGGGTGCTCCGGGTGAAGACCAGATCGACTAGCACAACGCAGTCGATAAGCGTGGAACACCTATTCCACTAGTTATGTCTCTCATTGGCATATCTATTTTTAGGTGTTCCCATAACTGGGAGGAATCACTTACATGTCAACCTTTTCATTTGAAGAAGCAGCTTTTGAAACCCGTCAGATACATGCCGGACAAGTTGCTGATCCAACAACAGGAGCACGTGCACTTCCTCTGTATCAAACCACTGCATATCAATTCCGCGATACAAAACATGCAGCAGATCTTTTCGGTTTGGCAGAGCTAGGCAATATCTATACCCGCATCATGAACCCAACGCAGGATGTCGTTGAAAAACGCATTGCTTCATTAGAAGGTGGCGTTGCTGCTCTTCTTCTTGCTTCAGGATCGGCTGCCACAACTTTTGCAGTCTTAGCCGTTGCAACTGCAGGAGATCACATCGTTTCGTCAAAGTATCTCTACGGTGGAACGTATAACTTGTTCCATTACACGTTGCCATCATTTGGTGTTGAGGTTACTTTTGTTGATAACCCAAATGATCCAGCAGAATGGGCAAAGGCAGTTCGTCCCAACACTAAGGCGTTTTTTGGTGAGACTATCTCAAACCCAAATAACGATATTTTGGATATCGCCGCTGTTGCAAAAGTGGCTCATGAAAATCATGTGCCATTAATCGTCGATAACACGGTGGCGACACCTTATGTAATTAAGCCGATCGAATTTGGCGCAGATGTTGTTGTCCACTCTGCAACTAAATTCCTGGCTGGCCACGGAAATGCAGTAGTAGGCGCGATTGTGGATTCAGGTAACTTTGACTACGCACGCTATCCAGAAAAGTTTAAAAGCTTTAACACGCCAGATCCTTCGTATCACGGCTTGGTTTATGCCCAAGCTCTTGGAGTGGGTTCAGCTTTTGGGGCCAACCTTTCCTACATCTTTAAAATTCGTTTGACATTGTTGCGCGATATAGGAGCTGCAGTAAGCCCGTTTAATGCATGGTTATTGGCCCAAGGTCTTGAGACATTGACACTTCGCATGAAACAACATTTAGAAAATGCCAAGGCCGTTGCAACATGGCTAGAAAGCCATCCGCAAGTTGAGAAAGTTAATTACTCATCTCTTCCCGGCAATGCATACAACGCACTTGCTACAAAATATGCACCGAAGGGATCGGGTTCGGTATTGTCCTTTGAAATCAAGGGCGGCATCGAGGCTGGAAAGAAGTTCGTAGAAGGCTTGAGTTTGCACTCTCACGTTGCAAATATCGGCGATGTTCGATCCCTGGTAATTCATCCAGCATCGACAACGCATTCACAACTTTCTGCAGAGGAATTACTCAATGCAGGGGTTAAGCCTGGCTTAATCCGCTTATCTGTTGGTCTTGAAGATATCGAAGATATCAAGGCAGATCTTGCAGATGGTTTTGCTGCTGCGAAGTAAATGTCTCACATAAACGCTTCGGTTACCGGGGCATGGCTTGAAGGCCATGCACCCGGTGATCGGCGTTTTCTAAAAATTGGTGACGTGCCACTTGAAGATGGTCAAACGTTAAAAGATGTGACAATCGCTTATCAAAGCTGGGGTGAATTAAATCCTAAAAAAGATAATGCGATTTTGGTTAACCACGCCATGACTGGGTGGTCAGATGTGCCTGGCTGGTGGCCTTCTATGGTTGGTCCGGGATTACCTTTTGATACAGATAAATATTATGTTGTTTGTCCCAATGTAATTGGTGGGTGCCAAGGCTCAACGGGTCCATCCTCACTTGCACCTGATGGCAAACGTTATGGTTCACGTTTTCCTTCACTGACTATTCGCGACATGGTGCGCGCTGAAATTCAATTTAGTGACTTACTTGGAATTGATAAGTATCGCTTGGCCGTTGGTCCATCCCTAGGTGGAATGCGTTCGTTGGAGTGGGCCGTTCAACTGCCACATCGCATTGGTGCAATCTGCACGATAGGTTCATCAGCAGTTGCAACGGGAGATCAAATTGGTACGTGGTCAATCGAGCTACGCGCAATTAAAACCGATCCTTATTTCAATAATGGCGATTTTTATGAACAAGAACGCGGCCCAGTAGCAGGAATGGGAATTGCACGACGTATCGCCCATCTGACCTATCGCACAGAGGCTGAGATGGATGTGCGCTTTGGTCGCGAACTTCAGGGCGATGACACTGGTAGATATGCCGTTGAGTCATACCTTGACCATCAGGCCGAAAAACTGGCCCATCGCTTTGATGCCAATACTTATATCGCCCTAACCGAGGCGATGATTTCGCATGACATTGGTCGAGATCGCGGAGGAGTAGCCAAAGCGCTAGAGAGCATTGCAGTGCCGGTCGTTGTGGTCTCAATTGATACTGATCGCCTCTTTCCAGGGCGTCTACAGGCTGAAATCGCCGACTTTGCGCCACTTGCTGCGCCGCTAGCCACCATATCCTCCCCATTTGGCCATGACGGCTTTCTGGTGGAGGTTGAATCAGTAGGAAATGTGATTAGACAGGCCCTGAAACTGGCCGAATAGTTGGCAAATTACCGCTTTTGGATGTGCATTTACCCCTGTGGACAAATTATAATATAGCCATCGCATCAGCGCGCTCGCTGAGAAAACCAAAGGACAATTGTGGCTGTATTTAGTGCGCTCAAAAACAAGGTGACAAAGAAGGCTGTTGCAAAAAAGGCCGCACCTGTAAAGAAATCGGCTGCTAAAAAAGCTGCACCTGCGAAAAAAGCAGCATCAAAAAAGAGCGCACCCGTTAAAAAAGCAGTTGCGAAAAAAGCTGTAGCAAAAAAGAGCGCACCGATTGCAAAAAAGGTTGCGCCAGCGAAGATTGCATTAAAGAAAGATTTAACAGCAAAAGATGTTCAAGCAATTGTTGATGCAAAGAACGCGGTTCTACGCCAACATGAAGTTCTAGCAGAGCTTGAAAAGCGCGGTGTTACATCAATTAACAGAATTCCTAAAAAGACCGATAAAGATTTAGTAGATGAAGCACGTGCACTGGCAACTACTGTTCCAGTAATCGTTGAAAAACTGCGCAAAGCTGGCCTTGGAGCCCCTTCACGTATTTTGAAGAAGAGCGACTATGCATTAATCGAGCCAAAGCCTGTTCCAGTTGTTGCTCCAAAAATCGATGCCAAGACTGGCAAAGCCGCGGTTGTAAAGATCGACGGCGAAGAAGTTGAGTTAGAAGAAGTTGAATTAGAAGATGTAGAAACTTTGATTAAAGAAGCAGTCGAAATTATCGACGGCGAAGAAGAAGACAAGAGCAATCAACCACGCGTTGTTAACTTGGCAGAAGAAGCATCTGGAAATGAAGAAAATGCCTTCACATTAAAAGCTTCTGAAGAAGATGATGCGCCGGCCCAGACAGTTATGACTGCTGGTGCAACAGCTGACCCAGTAAAGGATTACCTCAAGCAGATCGGCCGTGTTGCTCTATTGAACGCCGAGCTTGAAGTTGAGCTTGCTACACGCGTAGAAGCAGGCCTTTTTGCTGAGGCAAAGATTAAAGATGAAAAGAAGATGGAAAAGAAGTTAAAGCGCGAACTTGAATGGCTCGTTGAAGATGGAAAGCGCGCAAAGAACCACTTGCTCGAAGCTAACCTTCGTCTGGTTGTCTCACTTGCAAAGCGTTACACCGGCCGTGGAATGCTTTTCCTCGACCTTATTCAAGAAGGTAACTTAGGTTTGATCCGTGCGGTTGAAAAGTTTGACTACACAAAGGGTTATAAGTTCTCAACGTATGCAACTTGGTGGATTCGCCAAGCGATTACTCGTGCAATGGCTGACCAGGCCCGCACCATTCGTATTCCAGTGCACATGGTTGAAGTTATTAATAAGTTGGCTCGTGTACAGCGCCAGATGTTGCAGGATCTTGGCCGCGAACCGACCCCAGAAGAGTTAGCTAAAGAACTTGATATGACACCTGAAAAGGTTGTAGAAGTTCAAAAGTATGGCCGTGAACCTATTTCACTTCACACACCACTGGGTGAAGAAGGCGATTCAGAGTTCGGAGATTTGATTGAAGATAGCGAAGCCGTTGTTCCAGCTGATGCGGTTTCATTTACATTGCTGCAAGAGCAGTTGCACTCAGTTCTAGATACGTTGTCAGAGCGTGAAGCAGGCGTAGTTGCAATGCGCTTTGGACTTACCGATGGTCAGCCAAAGACGTTAGATGAAATCGGAAAGGTATACGGCGTAACTCGCGAACGTATCCGTCAGATTGAATCTAAGACTATGTCTAAGCTTCGTCACCCATCACGCAGCCAGGTTTTGCGCGACTACCTCGACTAAACTATGGATAACGCACGTATTTATATCAACCCAGTAAGTGGATCTATTAAGGTTATTGGGCCAGTTGATTTCGTTGATAGTGAAGGCAACATTCTTGAAACTAAAGAGAATGTGAAGTTTTGTGGCTGCGGTTTATCAAAAGATAAACCGAACTGCGATGGGTCACACAGAGATAAAGTTAAAAAAGATTAATTAACTGGTGTCTCGACGAGCTTTTCGCTCTCATCGATAATCTTTGCAGCTACTACCTTTAGCTTTTCGGCATATTCCTTGCCATGGTGAGCACAGAACATAAGTTCGCCACCGTTGAGAAGAACTGCGCGCACATAAGCCTGGGCGCCACAACGATCGCAGCGGTCTAGGGCGTTAAGAGGTACTGATTCGAGCATCAATTGTTCTGTCATATCTCTCTCCGTTCGTGCGTTGTGTCTTACTTCCTATGGAACATCAAACCATGTCTGGATATTCCCCGCTTGTTAAAAGTAATTTATTTTCACTAATTTGATGTTAATTTCCTGAGTAATTATCGATATTTCCAGTATCTGAGATGGTTTCGGCGCGCTTGCGGGTGATACGGGGTGGTGGGCGATAACCTTTCGCCCCGTGGCCGAAAAAGATATTGCGACAAATGTGCAGGATAGCTATACCGCAAAAGATTTAGCGGTTCTTGAAGGCCTAGATGCAGTCCGCAAACGCCCAGGTATGTATATCGGCTCTACGGATTCACGTGGCCTCATGCACTGTTTGTGGGAAATCATCGATAACTCTGTAGATGAAGCTTTGGCTGGTCATTGTAAGAAAATTGAAATTAACCTTGAATCCGATGGTTCTGTCGAAGTCCATGATGATGGTCGCGGAATTCCAGTAGATAAAGAACCTAAAACTGGTTTAACCGGTGTTGAAGTTGTATTAACAAAATTGCATGCCGGTGGAAAATTCGGTGGCGGTTCATACGCTGCATCCGGTGGTTTGCACGGCGTGGGTGCATCAGTAGTAAACGCACTTGCTTCTCGCCTTGACGCCGAAGTTGATCGTGACGGCAAGATTTATTGGATGTCATTTCAACGCGGAGTTGCCGGAATTTTTGATGGCGATGGACCGAAAGCTACATTTGAACCAAAATCAGGATTACGTGTTATCGGAAAGATTTCTAGCAAAGTAACAGGAACGCGCATCAAGTGGTGGAGTGATCGTCAAATTTTTCTTAAGGAAGCCGAACTTGACCTAGTAGATATCTATGATCGTGCCCGTCAGACTTCTTACTTAGTTCCTGGTTTAACGCTGATTGTTAATGACAATCGCTCCAAGACAAAGACAACAGAGACCTTCTTCCACAAAAGCGGAATCACTGAATATTGTAATTTTCTACAGCCAGATGAGGCTGTTGGCGATGTAATCCGTATCTATGGCACGGGTCATTACCAAGAAACAGTCCCAGTCCTAGATGACAAAGGCCATATGGTCTCAACTGAAGTAGAGCGCGATATGGAAGTTGATATCGCCATGAAGTGGGGCAATGGTTTTGAAACCACACAGCGCTCATTCGTAAATATCATTGCAACTCCTAAGGGTGGAACCCACGTATTGGGCTTCGAGCGCGCGCTGGTCAAAGTCGTTAACGAAGCTTTGCGTTCTACCAAGACTCTTGCCAATAAGGAGATCGATGTAATTAAAGATGACGTCATTGAAGGCTTAACCGCAGTCGTAACAGTTCGAATGTCTGAACCACAGTTTGAAGGTCAGACTAAGGAAGTTTTGGGAACAGCTGCTGCAACTCGAATCGTTTCTGCCGTTGTTGCTGACAAGATGAAAGAGTATTTCAATACGTCTAAGCGCATCGATAAAGCTAATGGACGTTTAGTTCTAGAAAAGATTGCCGCAGCTTCTCGCACGCGCATCAGTGCACGTGCCCACAAAGATTTACAGCGCCGCAAGAACGCTTTGGAATCATCATCACTTCCAACAAAATTGTCAGATTGCCGTTCAGAGGATGTCACTCGCACTGAACTTTTTATCGTTGAAGGTGATTCGGCGCTTGGCACAACTAAGGCAGCGCGCAACTCTGAGTTCCAGGCAATTCTGCCTATTCGTGGAAAGATCCTTAACGTTCAAAAGGCTTCGCTATCCCAGATGCTAGAAGATAAAGAGTGCGGATCAATCATTCAAGTCATTGGTGCCGGTTCTGGAAAATCTTTTGATCTAGATGAAGCCCGTTACGGACGCATTATTTTGATGTCAGATGCTGACGTGGATGGTGCACACATCCGATGCCTACTACTGACTCTGATTTATCGCTATATGCGCCCACTCATTGATGCTGGCCGTGTATTTGCAGCTATTCCACCACTACACCGCATTGAAGTTATGGGCGGGGGAGGCAAAAAGGGCGAATACATCTACACATATAGTGATGATGAGATGAAGAAAGTCACTGCGGATTTAAAGAAAACTGGAAAGCGTTGGAAAGAGCCAATTCAGCGCTATAAAGGTCTGGGCGAAATGGATGCAGATCAACTGCGCGAGACAACCATGGAACCTGATGCCCGCACATTGCGCCGTATCACGGTCTCAGATGCAACGGCTGCCGAAGCCATGTTTGAGCTGTTGATGGGCAGTGATGTTGCACCGCGTAAAGAATTTATCGCTAACGCAGAGATTGATCGCGAACATATCGACGCTTAGTCGATAGAAACTAAGTCGAAGTACTCGTCTTTCCATAGATCTTCATCGCCATCTGGCAACAAAATAACCCGCTC
>WLIQ01000035.1 GCA_009726135.1 Actinomycetota bacterium
ATGCAGCTGGTGCGTTGTAAAGATCTTCCATCGCTGCTGGGTCTGAGTTAATTGTGCTCGGATCAAATGCAGCGTATCCACGCTGATTAAACGCCCGTCCTAAAACAGGGTTTGAACTGCGCATATCTTTTCTCTCCTTTTGTAGTGCCGCCAGAACCTCTGGCGGTTTGCCATGCATAACAAGTTTAGGGCCTAGAAGATTCCCGAGCGGTGTAACGCTGGTGCCCCGAGTGGGGGTCGAACCCACACTGGGAGGATTTTAAGTCCTCTGCCTCTGCCATTAGGTATGATTTTTGCATGAATGCAACACTCACCGAATGGCTTCTCGATTCAGACCCGGCAATTCGATGGCAAGTGGAACGCGACCTACTCGAGTTGCCCTCAGTGGTTTGGACTCGGACTCGCTCAAAATTGCCCGAGGAAGGTTTCGCGGCTCGACTGCTTTCACTGCAAGACCCTGATGGACAATGGGCGGGAGGTGCGTTTTTCCCGAAAGGTTTTGATTTTGAAAGCATGAAAGATATTGGTCAACCTTGGACCGCAACCACTTGGTCACTCAATTCTCTTCGCGAATGGGGCGTAGATGCATCAGTCTTAGGTGATACTGCCAATCGGCTCGAAAGAAATTCACGCTGGGAATATGACGGGCTGCCGTACTGGGGTGGTGAGGTTGATTGTTGTATTAACGCATCGACTTTGGCTAATGGGATTTGGCTCGGTCGTGAGATGCATCAACTTGTTAAGTGGTTTCTAGATCACCAAATGGAAGAAGGTGGCTGGAATTGCGAGTGGGTTGAAGGATCATCCAGATCCTCATTCCATTCAACGCTAAATTCGCTTCGGGGACTTCTATATTACGAAGTACATGTTGGAAATGACCCAGAGGTTGTAGACGCCCGCAAAGCTGCGGAAAATTTCTTGCTCAAACGCAACCTGATGAATCGTCTTACTACCGGCGAACTGGTTACTCCATTGGTAACTACTTTTGGCTCTCCAAATAGATGGAGATATAACCTATTACGAGGGTTAGACTATTTTCGCGAAGCCTCTCTTCATCACGGAACGCTGCCCGATTATCGGTTGCAAGGGGCAGTTAACGTAGTCCAAAAATCTTTAACACCTGATTCAAAAGTTTTGCAGGCCCATCATGAGGCTGGGGCAGAATGGTTCCCTATTGATGTGCCCGTCGGTCAACCTTCAAAGTGGCTAACCCTGAGTGCACTGAGGATCTTGAATTGGTGGGAGAGTGGGAAGGTGACCACTTAACTATTGTGTGTGCCCCGAGTGGGGGTCGAACCCACACTGGGAGGATTTTAAGTCCTCTGCCTCTGCCATTGGGCTATCGGGGCCAGTTATCTGTCTAAAGTCTACTAGGCAAAGTGGTTTTGAATTCCACATTAATAGCCTGCTTTGTTTTATAAGTTATATATCTCCGTTAATATAAACAAGTGACACATCGACATGTTGTAATTGCTGGAAATGGTCGTTCGGGAACTACTTTTTTAGTTCATTTATTTACAGCATTAGGAATTGATACAGGATTCACAGAAGAAAGCGCACAATCTTCCATTGATCCGCTTTCAAATGCTGGGCTAGAGTTCAACCTGTTTCGCCCTGACTATGAAAACCTGCCATACATCATTAAATCTCCATTCTTCTATAAAGTTGCTGATGAAATTTTAAATAACCCAAAAATTGAGATAGAGAACATCCTCATCCCAATTAGAAAATTGGAAGATGCAGCAAAAAGCAGAATTCGGATTCAATCTTTAGCTGAAGAAAAAGCTCAGAAGACTATCCGAGAAGGTTTAGTTCCGGGAGGAATAACAGGTACCAATGATAAAGCCGAGCAAGAATTAGTATTGGCTCGACAGATTAATGAATTAATTATATCTGTCGCCGAATCTGAAGTTCCATATACATTCATTTCGTTTCCATTACTTGTGACGAATCCACATTATTTATATAAAAAAATCGGCTTCTTAATTCCGGAAATTAAATTTGATACTTTTCTTGAGGTTTTTACAAAAATTTCAAAACCAGAATTGGTTCATGAATTTTGATTTACTATGCCTGATTGCAACAATTGTAAAAACCCTTCATTTTCAGTTTTTAACTAAAGAACGGGCTATTCCATCCAAGATATCTGATTCAGATGCCACAAATTCAACTGCACCTGTTGTTTGCATGATTTCAGAGAGTACTAATGCACCTGCTGGTATTACATCAACGCGGCCAGGATGCATATATCCAAGGGCTAATCGTTCTTCTCTAGGTTTAGTTAAAAACATTTGTGATACTTCATGAACTTGTTTAGCGCTAATTCGAGATAAATGAATTGCATAGCGATCATATTCAGATAAATTTAAAGCAGCAGCTGCAACTGTGGTTGCGGTGCCAGCAACTGCAATTAAAGTCTTAGCCTTTGTAATGGGGACCACTGCAGCTGCTATTCCAATCGCTTCTTCAATATCTGCACGAGCTGAATCAACCTGTAGCTGTGTTGCAGGATCATTGGCAAAGTGACGTTCAGTCATTCGCACGCAACCAATGTTGACCGACTTAGCTGCTTCTACCTCTGATGTTCCAAAGACAAACTCAGTGGACCCCCCGCCAATATCAACAACCAGAAATGGACCATCAGATTGTTGGAAATCTTGAATAGCGCCAGTAAAAGACAGTGCGGCTTCTTCTTCTCCGCTAATAACTTCAGGTTCAATCCCCAGGCGTTCACGGACGCCATCAACGAATAAGTGGCGATTAGTTGCATCGCGTGTGGCACTAGTTGCGCAAAAGCGAATCTTTTGAACTCCGCGCTTTGCAATCTCAATGGCAAATAGATCAACTGCAGCTAATGTGCGGGCGATTGCATCTGGATGGAACTGGCCGGTTTCATCCACGCCTTGTCCTAATCGCACAATCTCCATTGTGCGCAGGACTTCACGAAAATTATTGCCTTCAATATCTGCGATAAGCAAACGAATTGAGTTAGTTCCGCAATCAATGGCTGCTACTCGCATGGATTGCCTTCCCACCATTTGGGTAGTTTTGCTAATGCTTCATCACCTAATGGATTCACATCTGGTCCAGCAGAAAGTGAGTGCGCAATAAGTGAGTGCAAACATTTAACGCGGGTAGGCATTCCACCTGCAGATACATTTTCTACTTCAGGAACATCAATACCTAACGCTGAGCGCGCAGCGATGTAATCATCGTGTGCTGCGTGATATGCCCCGGCAAGTTCGGCATCGGTTTCAAGTCGTTCATTCATTTCACCCATTAACCCAGTCGTTTCAAGGGTTGAAATTGCTGCAGTTAATCGTGGGCACGTTGCGTAATAGAAAGTTGGAAATGGTGTGCCATCAGCAAGTCGTGGTGGAGTTTCAACTACCGCCGGCTTTCCGCAAGGGCAGCGATATGCAATCGCGTGGATATCACGAGGAGTGCGGCCCAATTGAATTTCGATGCAATCTAGATCTGATTGTGTTACTTCGCGCAATCCATCAACCTGTTTCGCTAATAGAGGCTATTAATCGGGCATACCAAGGTTGTCCATCAGTTAGTGAATTAGCTACTTTGTTTGTCTGAGTTGACTCAGAAGTTGTGCCATTTTCCGCAACAATATAATGCCGCTCTCCTGGCAAAACAAAGTGCAGACGTTCACGTGCCTGTGACTTTACATATTCAGGGTCTTGCCACATCTGAAGTTCTTGACGGGCAGCTTCTAAAGCTTTGTTATCACTTGTTAATTGGGCATTGAGCGCACTGATCTGTGCACGTTGTGTGAAGTAATGCTTTACGGGAGGCGCAATGGCTAGAGCTAAAATAAAAAATATTGCCCATAATGCTAATGCGCGCCCCGAACTACGCCGACTTCTAAAACTTAATTGCCGACGTGCCACAAATTCACTTATGCCTTAAAGCGTGGAAAAGCTTCTCGGCCGGCGTAACGTGCGCCTTCCTGTAGCTCTTCTTCAATGCGTAGAAGTTGGTTGTACTTTGCAACGCGCTCGGTTCGTGCAGGTGCACCTGTCTTGATCTGTCCGCAGTTAAGTGCAACAGCTAAATCAGCAATAGTTGTATCTTCAGTTTCACCTGAACGGTGGCTCATCATGCTGCGGTAATCAGCACGGTGTGCCATCTCTACAGCATCAATAGTTTCAGTCAATGTTCCGATTTGATTTACCTTAACCAGGAGCGCGTTAGCTGTTCCACCTGCAATACCGCGCGCAAGGCGCTCTGGATTAGTTACAAATAGATCATCACCAACGATTTGGATGCGTGAACCAAGGGCCTTAGTCATATCGGTCCAGCCAGTCCAGTCTTCTTCGTTCAATGGATCTTCAATTGAGACGATTGGGTAGGCATCAACTAGCGATGTGTAATAAGCAATCATTTCAGCCGATGTCTTTGATGCGCCTTCAAATGTGTACTTACCATTGTCATGGAACTCAGTTGCCGCAACATCCATTGCCAGCGCAATTTCTTTACCTGGCTTGTATCCAGCAATTTCAATTGCCTCAAGGATTAAATCAAGGGCTGCGCGGTTGCTCTCAAGATTTGGTGCAAAGCCACCTTCATCGCCAACAGATGTCGCGAGTCCACGCTTTTTTAGAACTGACTTAAGTGCGTGGTAAATCTCTGCACCCCAGCGTAGTGATTCGCGGAATGTTGGTGCACCAATTGGCGCAATCATAAACTCTTGAATATCAACGTTTGTGTCGGCATGTGCTCCACCATTGAGAATATTCATCATTGGAACTGGAAGCACGTGCGCGTTTGGTCCACCTAAGTAGCGAAAAAGTGAAAGGTCGGCAGATTCTGCAGATGCTTTAGCGACAGCTAATGAAGCGCCAAGAATTGCATTGGCACCCATGCGTGATTTGTTTTTCGTTCCATCAAGAGCGATCATCGCACCGTCAATAAGGCGCTGATCTTGTGCATCAAAACCAATAATCTCTGGTGCAATCTCATCATTTACAAATGCGATTGCTTTCTCAACACCTTTTCCAAGATAGCGCTTTCCACCATCACGAAGTTCTGCGGCTTCAAATGCACCAGTTGATGCACCGCTTGGAACTGCAGCGCGTGCTTGTGTTCCATCTTCTAATTCAATTTCAACTTCAACCGTTGGATTTCCACGGGAGTCAAGAATTTCACGAGCTCCAAGAGCTTCGATTATTGCCATTGAGTTTCTCCTTCGTCACTTACACAATTTGTGCCGTAGACCTCAACGTTGAAATCGCACAATCTTTACTGCCTAATCCTACCGCGCCTCAATAGTGCGGACTTGTTCACTTAATTTCAACGCCTCTACACGCAGGGCCGCTTCAGCATCAATTCCATTGGCATGCGCCCAAGCGATAACGGCAAGCAAAGCCTGGCCCACTGAACTTTCATCAGCTTGACCGACAATGTTCACAGTGGAGGGCGTTTCTACGACAACGTCATATTTTTCGGCTCGATACAAGAGTTTTTCAATTAAAGGCAGTGCAGGCTGTGCCATTGCAATTCCATCAAGGGCTGACGTACGGCCCTTCTCTTGCTTCTTAATCTCTTCCCAATTTTTCAGTACATCTTCTGAATCTTTCACTTCCAAGCCAGCAAATACATGCGGGTGGCGCCGAATTAATTTGTCAGCAATGCCTTGGGCAACATCTTCAATTGAAAATGGGTCAGTAGGGTGTTCTTCAGCAATGCGTGCATGAAAATAAACCTGCAGCAACACATCACCAAGTTCTTCACGCATATCCATTCGGTCACCACTGGCAACTGCATCGACAAACTCATAAGACTCTTCTAGCAAATATTTAAGAAGAGATTCATGAGTCTGTTCGGCATCCCAAGGGCAGCCTCCAGGTGATCGCAATTGGTTCATAACTTCAACTAAACGTTGAAGCTGTGAACCCTGCGTCATCGTCAAAACCTTACTTAGTTGACGGAGTTACAGCAGTTCCTGCTGAATCAATTGCAACTACATCTGCAACTGTTCCATCCCACTTGCCATAACGTGGATTAACGCTCACGCCAAGCTCCTTGGCCTTTGCAACTACAAGCTTTTGAATCTGAGCTCCGAGATCAGCTTCTGGAATACCTGCAGCAGTTAGCGCCTGGCTAATCTTGTCTGAAAGTGAAATTGCTTCGATGTATTGATCAAAATCATTCGGTGCAATACCTGCGCCAACAAGTGCGTTTGGAAGAGCCTCGGCGCTACCAACTTGATCAAGAATACTTTGACGACGTGTATCAATTTCAGCTTTCGATACAGAAAGTTTGATTTCAGAGGCAACTTCGCGAAGTAGCACTGTTAATAAGTGAAAACGAAGTTGTCCGCGATTAAGTGCTTCGCCTGTTTCTAACTGCATCTGTGAAGTGTCTACGCCCTGACGCGCCGCCAAAATTGCATCGATGCTGCCTTGCACTGTTGCTTGTGAAATCTTGGTACTACCTACGGTTGCTGCTGATCCAACTTGGGAACATCCAGTTAGTAGGAGTGTGGTTGCAACGGCTACAACGGCCAGAATCTTCTTCACTATGAACTCACTTTCGGTGCTTGGCTTAATTGGTTTACGGCCTCAACGACCCAGGATAGAAGAGAAGTATCCACTATCTCAGGCTCGTTTTGCGACGGATTCCACGCGGGGCCTTTAGTTAGTGCAACCAATACAGTGGATGTAGCGGCTTTATAGAGTGAGCCTGGATATAAACGTGACAGACGCAACTGGACAGATTCAGGCAAAGTTAAAGGAGCTAATCTCAAGAATTTTCCTTGTACAACTACTTCAGTCAATTTTGCAATCTTTGCTACTGCGCGAAGTTGTGCAACTCCTAATAGTGCAACTGCTTCATCAGGTAATTCACCAAAGCGATCAATTAGTTCGGCACGGATAGCTTCAACATCATCTGGATTTTTGACATCAGCTAATCGGCGATAAAGATCAAGACGCAAACGCTCACCCGGTACATATTCACTAGATAAATGCGCGTTAATTGGTAATTCGACTTTGCACTCTAAGGTTTTTTCTTCAGTCTCAATGATGCCTTGCTTATAATCTTGAACTGCTTCACCAACCATGCGCATGTATAAATCAAAGCCAACATCTGCAATGTGTCCAGACTGTTCTCCGCCTAGTAAATTTCCAGCACCTCGAATCTCTAAATCCTTTAATGCAACACGCATACCAGAACCTAGTTCAGTATTAGCTGCAATTGTCGTTAAACGGTCATGTGCTAACTCTGATAATGGCTGATCTGCTGGATACAAAAAGTAAGCGTAAGCACGTTCTCGACCACGGCCTACACGGCCACGCAGCTGATGAAGTTGCGATAAACCAAACATGTCTGCTCGTTCAACAATCAAGGTGTTTGCATTTTGAATGTCTAAACCACTTTCAACAATGGTTGTACAAACGAGTACATCAAAGTCGCGGTTCCAAAAAGCCAAAATTACATCTTCGAGTGCGCCTTCACTCATCTGTCCGTGAGCAACTCGGATACGTGCTTCGGGAACAAGTTCTTGCAATCGCGATGCTGCGCGATCAATGCTTTCAACACGGTTATGCAAATAAAAAATCTGTCCATCACGCAAAAGTTCTCGGTGAATGGCCGCCGTTATCTGCGCTTCTTCGGCAGGACCGACATACGTAAGGATTGGATGGCGTTCCTCTGGCGGAGTTGTAATCGTGGACATCTCACGGATTCCAGTAACAGCCATTTCTAGTGTGCGCGGGATAGGTGTGGCCGACATCGCTAATACATCAACAGTAGTGCGCAGTTTCTTCAGTGACTCTTTTTGCTCAACACCAAAGCGTTGCTCTTCATCAACGATTACAAGACCAAGATCTTTGAATTGAACATCATTAGAAAGAATTCGGTGCGTGCCAATAACCACGTCAATTACTCCCGCCCCAAGGCCGGCCAGCGTGTCTTTACTTTCTTTGGCTGTATTAAAGCGAGAGAGTCCAGCAACTTTAAGTGGGAAACCCGCAAAACGTTCAGCAAATGTTTTGGAGTGTTGTTGAACCAACAATGTAGTTGGTACAAGAACTGCAACTTGCTTGCCATCTTGTACCGCTTTGAAAGCTGCTCGGATTGCAATCTCAGTTTTCCCATAGCCAACGTCGCCACAGATAATTCGATCCATAGGATAAGGACGCTCCATGTCAGCTTTAACATCATTGATTGTTGAAAGCTGATCAGGAGTTTCGATGTATGAAAAAGAATCTTCAAGCTCGCGCTGCCATGGTGTATCTGGAGAAAAAGCAAAACCTGGAGAACTAGTTCGGGCTGCGTACAAACGGATTAATTCTCCAGCAATTTGTCGTACAGCTTTGCGTGCTCTGCCCTTAGCTTTTTGCCATTCTCCGCTGCCAATACGGTGCACAGTTGGTGTTTCCCCACCAACATATTTACTAACTTGTTCGAGAGTATCGGTTGGTACAAATATGCGATCACCTGGGTGACCGCGTTTTGCGGGTGCGTATTCAATGATGAGATATTCGCGAGTTACGCCGGCAACAGTTCGCTCTAATAGTTCGACGTAACGACCGATTCCATGTTGCTCGTGTACTACAAAATCCCCTGCGCGTAGTTCCAACGGATCAATAGCTTTTTTGCGCTTGGTAGGCATGCGCTCTGAATCTTTAACACTTCCTTTACTTCCCGTTAAATCACGTTCAGTCATGAAAAAGATTTGGTGGGCGGCACTTTCAAAGCCATGGGCGATGATTGATGTTGTTAAATGCACCGCACCTTTAGTCGGAGTAGCCACTAGTTTTTCATTTATTTGTACTGGCAAGTCAGCTGCACGGAAAATACCGGCATACCGCTCCAACATTCCATGACCGTGAGTTGCAAAAATAACAGTGAAATGTGATTGAACAGCATTACGCAGAGCTTCAATTGTGCGCTCAATATCACCGCGCATTGGGTCGATGGCATTGAAATCTAGAAACTCAGTGTCATCAGCCAGATCGCTACCAAATGGTGACAATGAACCCATATCAAGTTTGTGATCGCTGATCTCTGCCATTAATTCAATCCACGACATATATGTCCCTGAACCATCATGAATTGGAGCAACTGCACCGTGCGCAGCATTACTCCACGATGCATTGAGAAACTCTTCGTTAGTTGCTAATAAATCTGCTGCGCGCGATTTAATTCGCTCTTCGTCAATAAAGACAACCTGTGTGTTAGCCGGCATGCGAGCAAGAATCGTTTCTGTCTCATCAATTAAAAGTGGGATTAGTGACTCCATTCCTTCAAAAGAAATGCCTTCACTAATTTTTTCTAGTAGTTCAGCTGCTGCCGGCAATGAATCCTGCAACTCAATCGCTCGATGTTTCATTTGAGTATTCAGCAGAAGTTCGCAGCATGGATAAATTTCAATAGCACCAACTACTGGTTTGAAAGTTCGCTGATCAGCCACTTCAAAGAAGCTCATGTCCTCTATCTCATCACCAAAGAAATCAATGCGGATTGGGTAATCACTCAACGGAAGGAAGAGATCAACAATTCCACCGCGTACTGCAAATTCCCCGCGCCTTTCAACTAAATCTATTCGCGTATAAGCAAGTGCAGAAAGATGTCGGACTAAATCATCCAGAGATTGCTCTTTACCGATTTCTATCGCAAGTAGTTCACTTTTACCTAGCGTTGCAATTATTCGATGGATGGCTCCACGCACTGGTGTGACAACAATAGGAAAAACTTGCTGTTTCTTTTCTAACTCATAAAGGGTTTGAATGCGCCTTGCAACGGTGTCACTGCGTGGACTTAATCGCTCATGAGGCAAAGTTTCCCAAGCAGGAAACTCCAATACATTGTTGTTCAATTCGCGCAGCTCATTAACTAAATCTTCACTGCTTCGACTAGAGCTAGTGATTACCAGAAGTGGTCGATCCTGTGATCTACGGGCAAGTAGAAATGGATACAAAGGCGATGGAGCCACGAGATGAGATGCATCGTTCTGTGTCGGCAATATAGAAATTAAGCCACGCACTGTGCACCTCCTGTTAAACGCCGTAAGGCCCCGATCCCAAAAGGGAGGGGGCTAATGGCCGTCATTCTAATTTGTTCGCGCCACCTACGGCGACCTGAGAGGATTACCCAATGGAAACTAGTGGATTTGGCGTTGCTGTAGCTGCAGATGATGCTGCATTGCGCAGCGATGTTCGCAGATTAGGTGACTTGCTTGGTCAAACATTAGTTCGCCAAGAAGGACCTGAACTTTTAGCTCTTGTTGAAAATGTGCGCAAAGCAGTTCGCGATGGGGAGGGTGTCGAACTTCTTGCTTCATTATCTATTGAAGACTCAGTGCAGTTGGTGCGTGCGCTTAGTACTTATTTCAACTTAGCAAATATCGCCGAACAAGTTCACCGTGCAAGAGTGTTAGCGCAAGCTCGCGCAAAAGGAGGTTCCTGGCTTACGCGTGCCGTAGATAAAATTGAAAAAGCGTTAAAAGATCAGGTCCCTGGACATGAATTAAGTAGCCAAGAAATTTCGCAGTGGATTAATGAAATGTCTGTCCGCCCAGTATTTACTGCACACCCAACTGAAGCCGCCCGACGTTCGGTTCTGAGCAAAATGGGTCAGGTTGCCGACTTGCTTGAAGATTCTCGCAATCCTTCGCAGAATGATCGCTTGGCAGAAACTATTGATTTACTTTGGCAAACCGATGAGCTTCGTGTTGGACAACCTGAGCCACTTGATGAGGCAATGAACGCGTTGTATTACCTCGATGATTTATTCCGCCAAACAGTGCCTGAGGTTCTCAATGATTTTGCGCGCGAATTAAAGCGAATAGATGTTGTCGTACCAGTTACTGCACGCCCTTTATCTTTCGGGAGCTGGATTGGCGGAGACCGTGATGGCAACCCAAACGTAACTGCGCAAGTAACCACTGATGCAATGGTTTTACAGGTTGCTCACGCAATCCGAGTAACAATCGATGCAATGAATTCGCTGCGCCAAATGCTCTCGGTTTCTACACGCATTATTGGTGCGACCCCAGAACTGAGTGCTTCGGTGGAAGCCGATCTAAAACACATCAGTGAATTTGAACCGCGCTTCTTGCGCCTTAACGCCCAAGAGCCTTACCGATTAAAGGCCACTGCAATTGTCCATCGCTTGGCATTAACTCGCGATCGCCATGCAAAAGGTGCAGCTCATGTTGATCATCGCGACTATGCAGACACTGATGAATTACTCAAAGATCTGATGTTGATGCGCGATTCCCTCTTTGCCCATAAAGGTGAACTCATTGCAACTGGCTTACTTGAGCGCACTATCCGCACAGTTGCGGCCTTTGGAATAACCCATGCAACTATGGATATTCGTGAGCACTCAGATGCTCACCATCATGTTTTGGCCCAGGCGACCGGCATCGATGCTTATGCCACTAAATCTAAGAAAGAAAAGTTTGAAATTCTGACTGGCCTGTTAGCTGCCGACACAAATTTAGATATCACTACATTAGATGCTAACGGACAAAAGACTCTCGATACTTTCTTTGCAATTGCAGATCTCATAGACCGTTTTGGTTCTCAAGCAATTGAAACATATATCGTTTCTATGACTAAAGGTGCTGATGATTTAATTGCCGCAGTAGTTATTGCACAACAAGCAGGCCTTGTGAATTTAAAGAACAAAAAAGCTCGCATTGGTTTTGCGCCATTGTTAGAAACTGTTGCTGAACTTCGCGCAGCGGGTGAGATTTTGGAAGAGCTTTTGCGCAACCCCGCTTACCGTTCCCTTGTTGCTCTTCGTGGTGATGTCCAGGAAGTGATGTTGGGATATTCAGATTCCAACAAGGATGCAGGTATTGCAACTAGCCAATGGGAAATTCACCGCGCACAGCGCTCTCTGCGAGATGTTGCAATGAAATATGGCGTCAAGCTTCGCCTATTCCATGGACGTGGTGGTTCTGTTGGTCGCGGAGGTGGTCCAACATATGAAGCACTTGTTGCACTGCCTTGGGGTTCAGTTGATGGCCAAATTAAGATGACAGAACAAGGTGAAGTTATAAGCGATAAATACTCACTCGCATCCCTTGCCCGAGAAAACGTTGAATTAACTCTTGCCGCGTCCCTAGAAGCAACCGTTCTTAACCGTGGTCCTCGCCAGTCTGTTGCAGATTTAAATAGCTGGAATGAATGCATGCAATTAATAAGTGATAGTTCATTTGCTACATACCGTGCACTAGTTGATCACCCAGATCTACCTTCATACTTTTATGCATCTACTCCTGTAGAACAATTAGGAAATCTCTTCCTTGGTTCGCGTCCATCGCGTCGCCCTGATGCTTCTGCTGGCCTTGGTTCACTGCGTGCGATTCCATGGGTATTTGGTTGGACTCAATCTCGACAGATTGTTCCTGGATGGTTTGGCGTGGGCTCTGGACTAAAAGCTGCACGTGAGGCCGGTAATACGCAGGTACTCAAAAAGATGTTAGGTGAGTGGCACTTCTTCCATACATTTATCAGTAACGTAGAAATGACTTTAGCTAAAACAGATCTAGTCCTTGCCCGCCGCTACGTTGAAACTTTAGTTCCAAAGGAACTTCATCACTTCTTAGATGAAATTGAAGCCGAGTTTGAATTAACTGTGGCTGAAATCCTCACATTAACCGGTAAGCAAGCTGTGCTTGGTGACCAGGAGATCTTGGCCCGCACTTTGCAGGTCCGTGATGCATATCTTTCACCCATCCATTTATTACAAATTAACTTGCTCAGGCGCGTTCGTGAGGCAGGTGATTCAGCGGACCCAATTTTACGCCGTGCACTTCTACTTACAATTAATGGAGTAGCAGCAGGCCTAAGAAATACTGGTTAATTTTTAAGAGTTATAGCGGGTTTGTGTACGTTCTAACCCATCAGTAATTAAGGACTCAACAACATCTGCGCCGCGGACTATAAATTCGCCTAAATCCTTTTGCTCAACTTTTGAAAAAGCTTTCAACACAAAATCGCCTGGATCCTGTTCTCCCATAGGCCGACCGATTCCTAATCGAACCCGGTAATACTCAGCTGTACCAAATGCCGACGTCATTGATTTAAGACCATTATGGCCGTTATCTCCACCAGCTATTTTGGTTCGGATAGCCGCAAATGGAATATCTAACTCATCATGTAATGCAATAATTTTTTGGGGTTCGACAGAATAGAAATTAGCTAGCGCTTTAATTGGCCCGCCAGTTTCATTCATAAATGACTGCGACTTTGCAACGATAACTGGATGTGCATCAACACCAACACCTAATTTAAAGGCTGCAATGTGAGTGCGAGATTTATGTGAAGATAATTTAACGTTATGGCGGCGAACTAATTCATCAATCACCATCTGCCCTACGTTGTGACGGGTGGCAGCGTATTTATCACCTGGATTGCCCAGGCCCACTACCAACCACGTCATAACGATAAGCGTAAGGGTTAAGCGTCCTACTTGTCGGTTTCAGCGGCTGCAGCAGGTGCGGCAGCATCAGTTGCTGCTGCTGGAGCTACAACTTCTTCTACTACTGCAGTGGACTTCTCAGATAAGTGAACAACGATTGTCTTTGGATCTGATTCAAGTTCAACGCCAGCTGGAAGTTTCACATCTGATGCATAACGAGATTCACCTGCATGCATGCCAGCAATATCAACTTCTAGGAAGCTAGGGATTGCAGTTGCTTCAACAAGTACGTCGATTGTGTTATTAACATGCTCAAGGATTCCATCGCGATCGTGCTCACCAAGTGCGTGAACTGGGACAGCAACAACAACCTTTTCACCGCGACGCACTAGAACGAGGTCGACGTGCTCAAGAATCTGCTTGAGTGGGTGGCGAACGATTGCCTTTGGAAGTGTGAGTTCTGCTTTTCCATCAACCATGATGTCGAGCAATACGTTTGATTGCTTCAGAGCAACGCCGAGTTCGCGTGCTGGAAGAGTGATGTGTTGTGGCTTTTCACCGTGACCGTAGATAACGGCAGGAACCAAACCATCGCGACGTGCACGACGTGATGCGCCCTTACCAAATTCGGTACGACG
>WLIQ01000036.1 GCA_009726135.1 Actinomycetota bacterium
AGTTAATCCGGTGTCACCTTTAGCGCCTGGAGTTCCATCAACTCCATTAGTTCCGGCAGTTCCATTTGTTCCAGCAGCACCAACACCTCCAGTTAATCCGGTGTCACCTTTTAATCCGGCAGAACCTGTGTCGCCCTTAACACCAGGAGTTCCATCAACACCGTTAGTTCCATTTGTTCCGGCAGTTCCATTTGTGCCCGCAGTTCCATTTGTTCCGGCTGTACCGACACCTCCAGTTAATCCGGTGTCACCTTTAGTGCCAGGAGTTCCATCAACTCCATTAATTCCATTTGTGCCCGCAGTTCCATTTGTTCCAGCAGCACCAACACCTCCAGTTAATCCGGTGTCACCTTTAGCGCCTGGAGTTCCATCAACTCCATTAGTTCCGGCAGTTCCATTTGTTCCAGCAGCACCAACACCTCCAGTTAATCCGGTGTCACCTTTTAATCCGGCAGAACCTGTATCGCCCTTAACACCAGGAGTTCCATCAACACCGTTAGTTCCATTTGTGCCATTGGACCCAGATGAACCGAGACCTCCCGTTAATCCAGTGTCACCTTTTAATCCGGCAGGACCAATTGCACCGGCTGGACCGGCAGCACCATTAATTCCAGATAAACCCGCAGCACCTACAGCACCGGCAGGACCAACTGCACCAGGAGTACCTGCAGATCCTGTTGCACCAGTTAAACCTGTGTTTCCTTTTGCTCCATCAGTACCAGCTATGGGTGGAACTAATTCTTTTGTATCGGCAATACGCAAAGAAGTTACGAGTTTCCAAACTCCTTTTGTTTTAGGTCCATAAAGATTTATGTTCTTTAGATCAATGTAAAAATCACCATCTATACCGATTGTTTTTGAAGGAATACCGTTGCCGCTAAGAATTGTGTTTGGAATTGACGATGAAGAACGGCCCGCTTTCTTAACAACGACTGAAGTTTTCCCCGCAGGAAATGCTTGTGCAGTACTAATCAAGGAAGTTATGAGAGTTAAAGCAATGAGAATTCTTTTACCCTTCACGGGAACCTAGTTTCTAGAACTCTGAGAAAGCTCTGTGAGTAAGTGTGAAACAGGCAACAATGTGAATAAATAGGGAGCCCCAAGCAGGAATTTATGCGTGAGTACTGGGTTGACCCCGCAATATAGGTAAATACTCACAAAGTGTTCTAAACATTGCCTATTAGTTTATTCAGCATCAAGTAGTTAATTACGGGTAGTCGATGACGAGGGGTCACTGACAGTTCCTCTAGATGGAAGGTAGACATACAAATGTCATCAAATAGAACGATCGCTGCAGTAGTTTTAACAACTGTTGCACTTTCAGTTGGCACAGTCGGTGTTGCATCAGCATCACAGTCGAAGTCAAATGCAAAGGCAGTTTCTGTTCGTCAAACTACAACTCGCACAACTGTTAATGCAGTTGCAAATCCAATGGCTGGTCCAATGGGTCAAAAAGGAAATCAAGGAGCAGAGTTAGCAAATGTTCTTATTACGCTTGTGAGAGCTGGAACAATTACACAATCACAATCTGATGCAATTACTGCGGCATTAAACACCGCTCGTTTGGCACATGAAGCAAATGAAGCAAATGAAGATGCAGATCATTCACCTATCAATGCCAACCGTGCCGCTCGCGATGCAATTATTGCAACAGCAATAGGAAAGACACCTGCAGCGATTAAGGCAGAGCTTGCAACAGGCAAATCTCTTGGAGCAATCGCTGGCGACAAACGAGCTGCACTCATCACTGCACTCGTTGCCGATCAGACTAAGCGAATCGATGCAGCCGTAACTGCTGGAAAAATGACTTCAGCACAAGCAACAACATTAAAAGCCGGTTTAACTGCGCAAGTAACTGCAGAAGTTGATGCCCTTCGTCCAGCAATGGGCCCAGAAATGGGTAAGGGCGGCAAAATGGGCAGACACGGCGGCAAAAACTAAGTTCTTTATCGTTTCACCCTCCTGAGAGAGAAAACCCGCCACATACTTGAGAATGTGGCGGGTTTTCTTTATGTCTTGAACGTTAATGGCAAGATAGCACTATGAATATTCACATTGGCAGTGATCATGCAGGCCTTGAATTAAAAAACGCGTTAGTTGATTACCTAGAAACAAAAGGCCATCAAGTTACTGACCACGGTCCACATGAATATGACGCGCTGGATGACTACCCAGATTTTTGTATCCCTGCAGCAATTGCAACCGTTCAAGACAAAGGCTCACTTGGCATTGTTTTAGGTGGCTCTGGTAATGGCGAACAAATTGCGGCCAACAAGGTTAAAGGTGTCAGAGCAGCACTTGCATGGAGCATAGAAACCGCAAAACTTGCTAAAGAACACAACAATGCAAATGTTGTTGGAATCGGCGGGCGGATGCATTCAATTGATGAATGCAAAGCGATTATCGATGCTTTCATTGATACGCCATTTACCAACGATGAACGTCATGTGCGACGCATCAATAAGATTTCTACTTACGAAAATACATCAAATCAGTAACTTGGTGATCTTTATCGATTCCCTGTCCTTCAAAACGTGTAACAGGCCGTGAGTCAGGTTTATCAATTACTCCCCCACTAAATAATGCCGAAGATGCAAATACTTCTTCGATATGTACTGCGTATGGAACCCAATCAGTTGCAATATGAATGAATCCTCCCTTTTTTAACTTTGGGTGGATAAGTTCCAAAAAGCCAGTATTTACGATACGACGCTTGTTATGTTTTTTCTTTGGCCAAGGATCTGGAAAATATAAGTGGATTCCATCTAGTGATTCATCTGCAAACATGTGTGGCAAAACAATATGAACATCATCTTCAATAACTCGAAGGTTTTTCAAGCCATGCTCGACAATACGACCTAATAATTTACCGATTCCCGGTGGGTGTACATCAACTGCGATATAGCCGTTCAAGGGGTGATTCTTAGCGATGATTGCAGTGGCTTCCCCCATACCAAAGCCGATTTCCATAATGATCTTTTCGCTCACCGGGAAAATTTCTTTCAGATTTACTTTCTTTTCTTCAACAGCGATCCCATAAATAGCCTGTAGTTCATCTTTTGCTGCGCGTTGGGCAGAAGTAATGCGGGAACCCCGAATGCTGTAACTACGTACCGATGGGCGTTCCATGACCTAACTCTGTCATGGTTGGATTAGAACCTACAAAAGCGCCTAACCGTTAAGGGAGTCACAAGTGCCAGGTCTGAATTTGAGCCGTACTGAAGCTAAAGATCGTGCAGATCATCTTTACGTAAACAGCTACGCGGTGACCCTAGATGTGACAAAAGGCGAAGAAACCTTTTACTCAAAATCTGAAATTTCATTTACATGCAATAAGCCTGGTTATTCAACCTTTATCGACGCCGTAGGCCGCTCAGTAATTAGTGCCACCCTTAATGGGGCGGCAGTTGATGTGTCAAGCTTTGATGGCGAAAGTATCTTCCTAAAAGATTTAGCTGCAGATAATGTTTTAGTTATTGAAATTGAAGCAGAGTATTCAAAATCAGGTGAAGGCCTGCAGCGTTCTGTTGACCCAGCCGACGGTGAGGTCTACTTATACTCGCAAGGCGAAACTGCGCATATCCGCAACATGTTTGCCTGTTTTGATCAGCCATCAGTTAAAGCAACTTTCTCATTAACTGTCACTACTCCTGCTCACTGGCAAGCAGTTTCTAATAACCCAGTTGAAATAAAAACAACCAAGGGCGAATTTGTAGAATGGAAGTTCACCACAACTCCACGTATTTCTACATATTTAGATGCACTCATCGCCGGTCCATACTCATCTGTTCACGATGTCTATAAGGGCCAAAAAGAAATCCCTATGGGAATCTATTGCCGTAAGTCAATGATGCAGTATCTAGATCCAGAAGATATTTTCTTGATTACAAAGCAAGGCTTTGAATACTTCGAAAAGGTTTTCGGCTTGGCATATCCATTTGAAAAATACGATCAAATCGCGGTCGTTGACTTTAACTTTGGCGCTATGGAAAACGCTGGCGCAGTCACATTTCGTGAAGACGTGTTGGTATTCCGCTCTCACATGCCAGAAAAGTCTTACCTATCTCGCGCCAACACAATTCTGCACGAAATGGCGCATATGTGGTTTGGCGACATGGTCACAATGTTTTGGTGGGATGACCTGTGGCTTAATGAATCATTTGCTGAATGGTCTTCGTACCTGGCTTTATCTGAGGCAACTCGCTTTAACGGTGCCTGGACCGAGTTCAATAGCGCACGAAAGAACTGGGCATATCGCCAAGATCAACTCTCATCTACGCACCCAATCATCGCTGACATGGTCGATATGGAAGCAGTAAACGCCAACTTTGATGGCATTACGTATGCAAAGGGAGCATCTGTATTGCATCAATTAGTTGCCCACGTTGGTCGCCCGCAGTTTATTGAAGGTTTGCAAAAGTACTTTGCTAAGCATGCTTGGGGCAACACAACACTTAATGATTTGTTGATGGAACTTGAATCTGCCAGTGGTCGCAAACTAGATGCTTGGGTTAACACGTGGTTACAAACTGCAGGTGTAAATACTTTGCGTCCTCAGCTAGATATTGAAGGCGATTCCTATAAGAGCGTTGTAATTTCACAAGAAGCTCCTTTGGTACCGCAGGGTTCGAAAGAACTTCGCCCACACCGTTTAGCAGTTGGTCTCTATGACATCAGCGCAGATTCACTGAATCTACGCAAATCTGTCGAGCTCGATGTAGTCGGGGCAAACACAGAGGTCTCTGAACTTGCTGGAGAAAAAGTCGCGGATTTATTGCTCATCAACGACCGCGATCTTTCATACGCCAAATTACGATTTGATGATCGTTCCATTGCGACACTGAAGAAGTATCTGGGACGCCTCAATGATCCGTTGGCTCGCGCACTCTGCTGGGCTTCAATCTGGGATATGCATCGGGATGCACAAATTTCTTCTGCAGACTTTATTGAAATCGCGCTTTCTGGCTTAGCCGGTGAAACCGATGATGCAATTGTCAATATTGTTATCGGCCAACTTGGTACATCCGTTGAAGGTTATGCATCTGAAGCTAATCGCAATAAATATCGTGAACAGTTAGCTGATGGTTTCTGGAAGCTGTTACAGTCCAGCGCACCCGCAAGTGATTTACAACTTCTATTCTCACGCGCTTTCGCAGCAAATGCTCACACGCAGGATCAGATTGCAAAGGTACGTGGAATTCTAAACGGAGAAATATCCGGACTTATTGTTGACGTTGATCGTCGCTGGGACTTCCTTATTGCCTTAACTGAGCGTGGTGCAACTACTAAAGCCGAACTCGATGCCGAGTTTGCAAATGACAAGACAACTACTGGCAATTTATTTTATGAAACGGCTAAGGCCGCAATGCCAAATGCAGAAGCAAAGGCTTATGCATTCAATACGGTTCTACATCAAGATGCCCAAACTTCAGTTCGCTCTGCTTTAGTTGCTGGTTTTCAACGCCCAATTCAACGTGACTTACTAGCTCCATTTGTCGATCTCTACTTTTCTAACTTGCTCAGTGAATGGGAATCAAAGTCCTACGAAGGTGCCGCCAAGTTTGTAACGGGCATGTATCCAAGTTGGATAATCACGCAGAGCGCAGTAGATAAAACAAATGCCTGGCTCACTGGTGAAGGTAAAGATGCACCTGCAGTGCTTCGCAAACTTGTAAAGGAATCTCAGGATGGAATCATCCGTGCCTTGAAAGTCGCGAAATTAGATAATTAAATTATTTAATTGAGGTGAGGGCAGATTCATCAGCGTCCTTACGTGGCGCTGATGCAATCCAGGAAACCAGAGCAATCACGGCAAAAAGTGAAACAGGAATTACAACGTAGGTAAATACTGTTTGGGCAACGCTTAACCCTGGTCCACTAACAAGACCATCTTCGAGCGGGCTCATAATTAAATGCATGGATTAAGTGTAAATGCTCTAAGCAGTTGCTGCTGCCACGCCAAATGGCTCAAGGTATTGCAGCCAACGCGCATTTGTTTGTCCGGTTCCAAGAATTCTCCACGCGGCACCAACTGGTTCGCGAGGAATTTGGCGCAGACGCCAACCAATTTCTTTCAGCTGTTTATCGGCCTTGAGGTGATTGCATTTATGACAAGCCGACACAACGTTTTCCCAATTGTGACCACCACCACGACTGCGCGGAATCACGTGATCTATAGATGTTGCAGGTGCTGCGCAATACACGCA
Organism: Actinomycetota bacterium; assembly: GCA_009726135.1. GTDB lineage: Bacteria > Actinomycetota > Actinomycetes > Nanopelagicales > Nanopelagicaceae > Planktophila. The sequence goes on from WLIQ01000036.1 coordinate 6,207, forward strand.
CCGTCCACCATCGCGGGCAAAAATTGCTCGGCGAGAAAGTGGAACTGCATGGCGATATGGAATACGAACAAATTTATTAAGGCGGATAACTGAAGGTAGATCTATTTCTCCGCCTGAGAAATGCAAAACCGTTCCAGACTCTTCAATCATTGTTGCTCGATGATTAAGAACCAGGATTAGCGCGCGGCGTTCAGTAATGACACCCAGTGGTTCGTAGGTGGCATTGAGCACCAGCGTCCGCGACATAGCTTTCCTTCCTAGCTAAGCAATTGGTTTATCTTGCCTCAAAACACCCGAGCGCGTGGGTATTTACTAGCGATATTTAGGTAAAGATTTGGATAAAGTTTGCAGCCTATGAATGATTCATTGCGCAGCGCCCTTGATTGGATTAGCGGCACCCCCTTGCGCGTTGCAATAATCCTTATCTCGGCCATGGTGATTCAAGCCTTTGGAACCCGCGCGATTGATCGAGCCATGAACCGTTTGGCCACCGTGGATTTGATTCCAGGCCCTCGCAACATTGTTGCCAGACAAAAAGAGCGCGCTCGCACAATTGGTGGAGTTTTTTCAAGTACGTTGAAAACAACTATCTGGGTCGTTGCAACCGCGATGGCATTGGGTGAATTCGGATTTAATCTAGGGCCACTCATTGCATCGGCTGGAATTTTAGGCGTCGCGCTAGGCCTTGGCGCCCAGACATTAGTTCGAGATGTTTTATCTGGAGTTTTCATGTTAGTTGAAGATCAATATGGAGTCGGCGATAACGTTGATGTTCTTGATGTTCAAGGCGTGGTAGAAAAAGTTGGTTTGCGCATTACATGTGTGCGTGATTCAAAAGGAACACTCTGGTATTTGCGCAACGGTGAAATTCTAAAAGTTGGTAATCAATCTCAATCTGGTTGATTGACCATGGCAGCAGCTGCCATTTCTAAATAACTCCACAATTGATCTTTGAGTTCTGATTTCATTTCTAAGCTATCGACCGCTGTACGCATTGCGTCAAGCCATGCATCATGTGCTTGGATGTTGATATGAAACTCAGCATGACGCATACGAAGCCGAGGATGTCCTCGATTTTCTTGATACGTAGTCGGCCCACCCCAATACTGTTCTAGAAACCATTGCAAACGTGTTGCGGCGGCTTTCAAATCTGATTCTGGATACATCGGACGCAAAATTGGATCAACGGCGACCTGGGCATAAAACGCTGACACTAAATCTGCGAAGAAGGCTTCTCCACCGAATTCTTCATAAAGCGTGCTCATGACCTAAGGCTATCCATGCTTTTGCCCTTAGCAATTTGTAATACGAAATAACTAGTGACCAAACACAAGGCGCCACTTATATAAAACGCGGCTGCGTAATCTCCAAACTTAACGCGCACAACAGCTGCGCCAAATGCTGCAATGGCACCGCCGATTTGATGCGATGCAAAGACCCATCCATATATTACTGTTGCGCGATCTGGACCCAAGATAGTCCTGCATAACATGACTGTTGGTGGAACTGTTGCAACCCAATCCAGACCATAGAAAATAACGAAAACGAGAGTAGATGGGTGAACGGAAGAGAAAAGGATGGAAGGCAGTAAAAATAGTGAAAGCCCGCGAAGACCATAATAGAAGAACAGAAGTTTTCGAGGATCATATTTATCAGTTAGCCAGCCCGAGAAAATAGTACCGATAACATCAAAGACACCGACAAGTGCTAGAAGAGATGCGGCAACTACTTGACCCATTCCATGATCATGAGCTGCTGGAATGAAGTGAGTACCAATCAAGCCACTCGTTGATAATCCGCAAACAAAAAAGGAGCCAACGAGATACCAAAAATCTTTGTGAGCACTTGCTTCTTTGAGTGAAATGATTGCTAACCGTGCAGCGCTCATTCCAGAGTGGGCTGGCGGCGTCCAATCATCGGGGGCTCCATAAGGTAAAAATCCCAGATCTGATGGTTTTTCTCGCAAGAATAAAAAGATCATGGGAACCATAAATAGAGAAGCAGCGCCAATGGTTATACCAATTGATTTCCATCCATACATCTCTGATAAGTGAGATAGCCCTGGCAAAAAGATTAACTGTCCCATGGCAGCTGCAGAAGTCAGTGCGCCAATTACTAATCCACGTCGCTTTACAAACCAGCGGTTAGCAACTGTTGCAGCAAAGACAAGTGCCATTGAGCCTGTTCCGATGCCAACAATCACACCCCATGTTGCAATTAACTGCCAAGGTGCATGAATTTGAGTAGTTAAAAAGGCACCTGTACTCACTGTTGTAAGTGCGCCCATCACTACTTTTCGCACCGTAAAGCGCTCCATAAGGGCTGCGGCAAATGGCGCAGTTAATCCATAAAGAAGTACGTTGACTGAGATAGCAAGTGAAATCTGCTCACGGTTCCAACCAAAGGCATCTTGCAGGGGAATAATTAAAACTGATGGCGCTGATCTAAAACCTGCAGTTGCAACTAAGGTAAAAAAAGTAACAATGACAGCAATCCATGCGGGGTGAAATCTGCGCTTACTTTGCATTTTTCATAATCCTTTGTGATGCCACTGCTAATGCAGTTACTGGAATAGCAGCGAATATACAGAGCCATCCATAACTTAATGTGCCAATAATTATGCCGGCGATAGCTCCCCCGCCCGCTCCGGCTAAGTTCATCACTAAATCACTTGCACCTTGCGAAGCAGGCCGCATCTGAACTGAAACAGATTCAGATAAAAATGCAGATCCTGCAATGAGAGTACAGGACCAACCTAGGCCTAATAAAAACAATCCAATTCCAAGGCGCACGGCATCATCTGCAGCAGCTGTTCCCGCCACCAAAGTTGAGAGCAATAAAATTGCTATGCCGATTTGAATCACACGAATTCGACCGAGGCGATCACTGAGTGAACCCACAATTGGTGAAAATGCGTACATTCCCAAAACGTGCACACTGATAACAAAACCAATAATTCGTAAAGAAACATCGACATGCTTCATGTGAATCGGTGTCATTACCATTACTGAAACCATTGCTACGTGGCCAATAGCTATTGCGCTAATTCCAAACAATGCTTTTGGATTAGAGCGAATATGGGCAAGGGCTGCTTTTGTGGAACCTTTGTCTTGATTTACCTGCGCCTGCTTCTCTGCCAAAAGATAAGGATCGGGACGCAAAAAGAGTTGAATAACTACAGTTGCAAAAACTAAAGTAAATGCAGAGATTATGTATGGGCCAACAAGTGCTGGCAGATTGAAATGTTCGGCTAAGCGACCTGCAGGATCCATCAAATTAGGCCCAGCAACTGCGCCAATTGTCGAGCCCCACACTACAAAAGAGAGTTGTTTGGCTCGTGTCTCATTTGTAGCTAAGTCAATTGCAGCAAAGCGGGCTTGATATCCAGACGCTGATGCAGAACCAACAAGGAAAGTTCCAAGCAACATGAAAAAGATATTTTTGTGTGCACCACCAACAATTGCACTAATTGAGCCAACAACACCTGCAACATAACCAACAGATAATGAAAGTCTGCGACCACCACGCGCGGTTAATCGGGCTAATGGCAGCGCCATCGCAGCTGCACCTAAAACAGAAAAAGTCTGCGCTAGGCCCGCCAATGTTTCAGAATCTGTAATAGATGAAACTAATAGCGAACCCGCTGCAACAGTTCCTGCAACACCAATGCCGTTTAAGACTTGAGCAGTTGCAAGAGTGCGAACTACTTTGTGTTGCAGCGCTGTATTTGGCATTAAGGGACTAGTCGTAACCACACAGCAGTATCAGTTGGCAAGGTGTGACTAGTTACTGGCCCACTTGCTACTAAAACCTGTGAGTTAGAAGGAAGTTCAATGGATGCACCAAAGTTGATGTAGCAGGCAAAATCTCCAGGACGTTCGAATGCAATAACTTCCTTGCCGGCTTCAATCCATTCCATTGGACCATCGCCTAATCCTTCTTCACTCTTTCGAATTGCAAGAGCTTGGCGATACATAGTCAATGTTGAACTCTCAACCCCATCTTGTGTATCCACTGCATATCGGCCCCACCATGAAGGCTGCGGTAACCATGCTTGATCAGGAGTTAATGCATCATTAGTTGAAAAACCATATGCGCCCGCTGGAGAAGATGACCATGGAATTGGAACACGGCAACCATCGCGACCGCGATCTAGATACCCACTCATCTTCCAACGTGGATCTGTTAAACGATCTTCTGGAATATCTCGCACTTCTGGAACTGCTAACTCTTCACCTTGATACAAATAAGTTCCACCTGGCAGGGCAAGCGTCATTAATGCTGCACTTCGAGCACGCAATGTTCCCCGTGCAATATTGAGCTTTTTAGGATCTCCTTGACGTGAAAACGTTGTATCGCCGTGATTTGTAAGACCTAAATCAAGACGATCAACAGATCGCACAACGTCATGGTTATTAAAGACCCACGATGTTGGAGCACCAACTTCTTCTAGCGCATCAATGGAGTTATTAATCTTGATTTTAATCTGTTGTGCATCCCATAATGTTGTGAGCATTTCAAAGTTAAAAGAGTTTTGTAATTCATCTGATCGCACATATCTGGCAATGCGTTCAGCTGGACTAACCCATGCTTCGGCAACTGCCATGCGATCACCTGGATATGAATCAAGAATCTTGCGCCAAGCGCGATATACATCATGCACGCCTTCTTGATCCCAGAATGGTTTGTGTTCTGTGCCAAGCATTGATGCAGCTGGATCTTTGCGAATATCTGGCAAACCTGCTTCTTTAAACATTCCGTGTGCAACATCGATCCGAAAACCAGCAACACCGCGATCGAGCCAGAACTTCAACACCTGTTCAAAGTGTTCGACAACCTCTGGATTTTCCCAGTTGAGATCTGGTTGTTCTACAGCAAATAAATGCAAATACCACTGCCCTGGTTTTCCATCGGCCTCTATAACTCTTTCCCATGCTGGTCCGCCAAAAACAGCTTCCCAGTTATTGGGTGGCAAGTCACCGTTGGGGCCCTTGCCTTCGCGGAACATAAAACGATCACGCTCTGGTGAACCAGGGCCAGCTTTGAGAGCTGCTTGGAACCATTTGTGATCACTTGACGTGTGGTTAGGAACTATGTCGACGATTAATCGAATACCAAAATCTAGCGCTTCCTTAATTAACTGCTCGGCTTGGGCCAAAGTTCCATAATCAGGTTCGATATCCATGTAGTCAGAAACATCGTAACCATGATCGTGTTGAGGTGATGGGTACCAAGGAGAAATCCAAATCGCATCGATTCCGAGAGATTTTAAGTATGGAAGACGTGATCGAATACCTTCAACATCTCCGATGCCGTCGCCATTTGAATCTGCGTATGAGCGAGGATAAATCTGGTACGTAACTGCGTCACGCCACCAAGGGCGCTCTTTACGTGATGCTAAATGGGCCATTTCTTACTCCACTTCAAGGTACTTTGTTAAAAAACTACGATGTTCTTCACTAAGAGGCGCTGATTTCTTCGTCGCCATATCCACGGCTACCTGAACAGTTGTAATTTTTGCAACAACTTGATCACCATTTTTGATCTCATAAGCCAATATAAAAGAGGATGTGCCAATTGATTTCACCCATATATCTACATCTAGAAATATATTGCCGTCATAGATAGGTGCTACAAAATCAACCTCAGCACGGGCAACAACCATTTCAAACATGCCAGTCATTACAAAACGGGCTTCTTGGGCATATGTTAAGTACTTAGCGTTATTGACATGACCAAATGCGTCTAAGTCATCCCAACGAACATACTGCTTATTAGTAAATTTCATTTAACGAGTCAGCTTTCTATATGTGACTCGGTGTGGACGTGCTGCATCTGCTCCAAGTCTTTGGATTTTATTGGCTTCATAGGATTCGAAGTTTCCTTCAAACCAGAACCACTTTGAATCACCTTCGTAAGCCAAAATGTGTGTTGCTACACGGTCAAGAAACCATCGATCGTGAGAAATCACAACGGCGCAACCAGGAAATTCTAGAAGAGCGTTTTCAAGTGAACCTAAAGTTTCAACATCAAGGTCATTTGTTGGCTCATCGAGTAGAAGTAAGTTGCCACCCTGCTTGAGTGTCAGAGCTAAGTTCAACCGGTTACGTTCACCGCCCGATAAAATTCCTGCAGGTTTTTGCTGATCTGGACCTTTAAATCCAAAGCAAGAAACATAGGCCCGTGAAGGCATTTCGACTTGACCGACCTTAATAAAATCAAGGCCATCAGAGACAACTTCCCATAAAGTTTTCTTAGGATCGATTCCGCCACGTGATTGATCAACGTATGAAATCTTTACAGTTTCACCAATCTTTACGTTTCCAGAATCTGGAGTTTCAAAGCCGAGCAAAGTCTTAAACAAAGTTGTTTTACCCGCGCCGTTTGGCCCGATTACTCCAACAATTCCGTTGCGGGGCAATGTAAATGAAAGATCATCAATTAGGACGCGATCACCAAAACCTTTAGTTAAATGATCAACTTCAATCACAACATTACCTAGACGTGGCCCAGGTGGAATCTGAATTTCTTCAAAGTCCAACTTGCGCATCTTGTCGGCCTCTGCCGCCATTTCTTCATAACGGGCAAGACGGGCTTTAGATTTAACTTGGCGTCCCTTAGCGTTTTGGCGAACCCATTCGAGTTCTTCAGTTAAACGCTTGGCGCGCTTAGCATCTTTTTGGCCTTCGATCTTTAAACGTGCAGATTTTGTTTCAAGATATGTTGTGTAGTTACCTTCGTAAGGATAAGCACGCCCACGGTCGAGTTCTAGAATCCATTGTGCAACGTTGTCCAAGAAATATCTATCGTGCGTAATCGCAACAACTGCGCCGGCATATTTATTTAAATGTTGCTCTAACCACAAAACTGATTCAGCATCTAAGTGGTTAGTGGGCTCATCAAGGAGCAAAAGGTCGGGCGCCTGAAGTAGCAATTTACACAAAGCAACACGACGCTTTTCTCCGCCAGATAAAACCGAAACATCGGCATCAGCCGGTGGGCAACGAAGTGCGTCCATGGCTTGTTCAAGTTGTGAATCTAATTCCCAGGCATTGCGGTGATCTAGGTGCTCTTGTAGTTCACCCATTTCAGCTAATAACTTGTCGTAGTCAGCATCTGGGTTAGCCATTTCATCGCTAATTGCATTAAAGCGGTCAAGCATTGCAACAGTTTCGGCTACGCCTTCTTTAACGTTATCAATAACATTTTTGCTTTCATTTAAAACTGGTTCCTGCATCAAAATTCCGACGGTGTATCCAGGAGTTAAATATGCCTCGCCATTTGATGGTTGCTGCAATCCAGCCATGATCTGTAAGACCGTGGACTTACCAGCACCGTTAGGGCCGACTACGCCAATCTTGGCGCCCGGATAAAACATAATCGTGACGTCATCAAGGATGACCTTGTCACCATGCGCTTTACGCGCCTTCTTCAT
>WLIQ01000037.1 GCA_009726135.1 Actinomycetota bacterium
GCTCATGGGCAAATAATGCTACTGACCAGTAACTTATGCAACCCTGACGAGCGTATTTCGCTGCCCTATTAGCCCGACAAAGCGAGATAGGGTTCTGCGCGTGCTACTAAGTGATCGCGACATTCTCGCTGAAATCAAAGCAGGCCGCGTCGCCTGTGAACCTTTCCATGAGGCCATGATCCAGCCCTCGTCGGTGGATGTGCGTCTGGACAAATTCTTTCGCGTCTTTGAAAATCACAAGTACAGCGTTATCGATCCCTCAATAGAACAACCAGAGTTGACCCGTGAAGTTATCGCCGAGGGCGATGAAGCCTTCATCTTGCACCCAGGTGAGTTTGTTTTAGCCAGTACCTATGAAGTTATTACTTTGCCCGATGACATTGCTGGCCGCCTCGAAGGTAAATCTTCACTCGGCCGACTAGGTCTTCTTACACATTCAACTGCAGGCTTTATTGATCCAGGATTTAGCGGTCACATCACGCTAGAACTTTCCAATGTTGCAAACCTGCCAGTCAAACTCTTTCCAGGAATGAAGATCGGCCAACTATGTTTGATTCGACTTTCCTCTCCAGCTGATCACCCATATGGCAGCGAAAAGTACGGCTCTCGCTACCAAGGTCAGCGCGGTCCAACGGCTTCACGCTCGTTCTTGAACTTTCATAAATCAAAAATCGACTAAAACCTTAAGGAATGAATCCGCCTAAAAAGGGGTTTAATTAGGTATGAAAACAATCATTGTTCTTGGTGTAGTTGCATTAATCGTCCTGTTTTTCGTCGCCCAATATAACCGCCTTGTTCGCCTGAATATCAGCGTTAACGAAGCATGGGCCCAGATTGAAGTTCAGTTAAAGCGTCGTGCAGACTTAATTCCTAACCTTGTTGAAACGGTTAAGGGATATGCAAAGCACGAACAATCTACTTTTGATGCAGTCGTTACTGCTCGCGCAAAAGCAACCAGTGCAACAACCGTTGCAGATACGGCCGCTGCCGATGGAATGCTCACACAAGCGCTGCGTGGATTACTTGCAGTTGCCGAGGCATATCCAGATTTAAAGGCATCAGCAAACTTCATGTCATTGCAAGAAGAATTATCAACGACAGAAAACAAAGTTGCATTTAGCCGTCAGTTCTATAACGACAATGTGCGCTCGCTTAACACTGCAGTGAAAACTGTTCCAACAAACTTCTTTGCAGGCTTTGCTAAAGTAACTGAGCGTGAATTTTACGAAATCGAAGATCCACAAGATCGCACAGTGCCGAACGTTAAGTTTTAATGAACTTTAGAACCCAGCAAGCGGCTAATCGCCGCAAGACAATCGGGCTGCTCATAGGAATGGGCGTGCTCGTTTGGCTTGTTGCTTTTGCAGCCCTTACTTACTTTGGTCAATCAACTACTGCAATTGTTCCGATAGCAGTGGGTATTGCTTTGATTTCTGTATGGGGTTCTTATTACGGTTCAGATAAATTAGTTTTAACAATGACTGGTGCCAAATTAATTCAAGAATCAGATAACCCAAAGCTCTTTAATTTGATTCAAGAAGTAACCATTGCAAGCGGGCTACCAATGCCAAAGGTTGCAATCGTCATTGATAGCGCGCCTAATGCCTTTGCAACTGGGCGAAACCAAGAACATGCCCTGATTGCATTTACTACAGGAATTTTGGATGCAATGGATCGCGACCAACTGCAAGGAGTAATTGCACATGAAATGGCGCATGTTGCTAATCGCGATACTTTAGTAAGCGCCGTAGCAGCAACTACTGCAGGTGCAATTGCAATCCTGAGCGATATGTTGATGCGAATGATGTGGTTTGGTGGTGGGCGAGATCGTGACCGCAACAGCAACGGCAATCCCATCGCTCTAGTCTTTTCATTACTTATTTTGATTTTGGCGCCACTAGCAGCTGTGCTCTTAAAATCTGCTATTTCGCGAAAGCGTGAATCATTAGCCGATGCAACTGCCGTTGCTTTTACACGCAACCCTGCGGGATTGCGCAGTGCGCTAGAAGTATTAGCTACCGATTCAACTGTTGTGCGTCAGAAATCAAATTCAATTGCACACATCTGGATTGAATCACCATTGGATGGAAAAGCAGTTTCAAAGCTATTTTCTACGCACCCACCTATTGCAGAACGAATTGCTGTTCTAAAAGCTATGGAATCGTTGAACTAAATTTTTTGTGTTGGAAAAAACAGTGTGAAAGTAGTTCCTTGTCCTGGTTTTGATGTCACTCCAACTTTGCCACCATGTGCCTGCATTACAGAATCAACGATCGATAGACCCAGCCCGCTACCTTCTTGGCTAGTGCGTTGGCGCGAAGGATCGGCACGGAAGAAACGTTCAAAGATTCGCTTTTGATCATCTTCACTTAATCCAGGACCGTCATCAGATACAGAGATATAAACACCATCGTCTTCGGCGCGAGCGAGAACATGAATTGCTGTGCCTGCCGGTGTATGAACACGGGCGTTAGCAAGCAAGTTTGTCATTACTTGGTAAATACGTCCTGAGTCACCTAAAACATATAAATCTTTGGGCATTTCAACTGTAATGGAGTGCTGAGAACCCGCAGCCGATGCTGAGGCAACAGTCTCTTCAATAACATGAACAAGATCTACAGGATTAAATTCAATTGCGCGTGATTGATCTAGGCGGGCAAGTAGTAATAAATCTTCAACTAAAGTCCCCATCCGGATTGATTCCTTTTCAATTCGACCTAGTAGCTCTTTAGTTTCGGGCCCATCAGGGACTGCGCCCTGTCTGTGCAATTCGGCAAACCCACGGATAGCAGTTAGTGGTGTGCGCAGCTCGTGACTAGCATCTGCAACAAATCGACGCAATTTATTTTCACTCTCAGTGCGCACATTGAAGGATTCTTCGATACGCCCCAGCATTGTGTTTAAAGATGAACTCAAACGTCCAACTTCGGTATTTGGTTCAAAGTTTTCAAGCCGGGCTGATAAATCACCTGCTGCAATCTTTTCTGCGGTTGCTTCAACATTTTCTAATGGCTTCATACTAATTTTGATAACTTGACGCGCAGCAAAAGCAATAAGAAGTAGAACCAAGAAGCCAATGAGTAAAAAGATGCGGCCAGTGCGGTTTGTTGTTTTATCAAAATCTGCAAGGGATTGCGCGACTACAACAGTGCCAGCAGAAGAAGGCAATACCTGGGTAATAACTCGAAAGTCTGGCCCAGGAGTTTGCAAAGTAAACGGTCTATCTCCGAATGTAGCAACCACTTCTGGTGTCCAGCCACCAATAAAATCTGTGATTCTGTTGGCGTTAAGATCGCCTCCAATCCCACCAACAAATGCACCAGATTGATCTAAAAGCGTTACAGAGGTGGATGTTGGAATCCGGTTAAGTGGGGTTATTGGCGTAGGAGCTATCGCTCTCTTTTCATCATCATTTTCATCATCATTTGGATTTACATTTTCATCATTAACAATTCCAGCTAGATTGAGCCGTTGTGATGTTCCACCAACGACACTTATTAATTGATCATCTATCTGACCAATGAGATAACTATGAAGTGATCTTTCAACAACTAACCCAGCACCTATAAACCCAATCGCAGACAGAGCCAATACACCAGCAGTTAAGCGGTTGCGTAATGACCAGTTTTGAAGGGGAGAGTTCATTAAGTTACTTAGCTGGCATTCGTAAGCGGTAACCAACTCCACGCACTGTGTGAATTAATGGCGGATCGAAAGAATCAATTTTCTTACGAAGGTATGAGATATAAGTTTCAACAATTCCAGCATCTCCACGGAAATCGTATTGCCATACGTGATCCAAAATTTGTGATTTAGATACAACTCGGTCTGCATTGATAATGAGATAACGAATCAAGGCAAACTCTGTTGGTGAAAGTTCGAGCAGTTGGCCAGCTCTACGAACTTCGTGAGTTGCCTCGTCAAGTTCGAGATCTGCGAATCGCATTTTTTCATCATCAATTTCAATCTGATCCACACCAGTACGACGCAGCAATGCGCGCAAGCGTGCCACTAACTCTTCTAGGGAGAAAGGCTTAGTCATGTAATCATCCCCGCCAAGAGTTAAACCCTTAACTTTGTCTTCCATTCCATCTTTTGCAGTCAAGAAAAGAACACCGGTAGCCACACCTTCGTTACGAATCTTCTTACAGACTTCAAAACCATCTAGATCAGGCAACATGACATCTAGAACCATTGCATGAGGCTTGAACTCTTCAGCCATCGAAAGTGCTTGTGCACCGTTAGCTGCAGTGCGAACGTCGAAACCAACAAATCGAAGGCTCGTCGCGATCAACTCACTGATACTTGATTCATCGTCGACGACGAGAATGCGTTGCATTGTCTTTATTGCAGTAGTGGTCATGAGCTAACAATGCTCCTCCCATCTGGGAGATTCCTGAGAATAGACTTTGTTTTAACCCTTAACTGAGCGAAGCAACACCTGAGCCACGTCTAGAACCTCCATGGATGACTCGCGAGAGCTCATTCCATCGGTAGTCATTACGCGGCAGAAAGGACAGGCAACTGCGAGTTCTTGGGCTCCGGTACCAATCGCTTCGTCAACGCGATTTAAATTAATGCGTGTTCCAATTTTTTCTTCCATCCACATACGTCCACCTCCTGCACCGCAACAGAAGGAACGTTCCTTATTACGTGGCATTTCAGTTAACTGCGCACCAGTTGCTTCAAGTATTTCACGTGGTGGTTGGTAAATCTCATTGTGGCGACCTAAGTAGCAAGGGTCGTGATATGTCATTGCAGTGTGACTCATTTTAATTGGCAGCAATTTCTTTTCGCGGATGAGCTGATTCAGCAGTTGAGTGTGGTGAACCATTTCGAGTTCAAAACCACTTTGTGCATAATCGCGACCAATTGTTGTGAAGCAATGTGGGCACGTAACAACAACTTTTTTCTTACCCTTTGGGCGATCGGCAAATATTTCCTTGAAGGTTTCAATATTTTCAGCGGCCATAATTTGATAAAGAAATTCGTTTCCTGCACGACGTGCAGGATCTCCAGTACAAGTTTCCTTCTTACCAAGAACGGCAAATTCAACACCGGCCATATGCAAAAGTTCAGCTACAGCTTTTGTAGTTTTGCGTGCACGTTCATCGTATGCTCCGGCGCAACCAACCCAAAACAAGTACTCAACTTCATCAGGCAATACACCTTCAACAACACGGATTGGGAAATCGCATTCAGCAATCCACGCTTCACGATCACTCTTATTAGCACCCCATGGATTACCTGATTGCTCCAAATTACGGAAAGTTCCACCGAGTTCAGCAGGGAAATCTGATTCCACCATTACCTGGTAGCGGCGCATATTAACGATGTGATCAATATGTTCGATATCAACCGGGCATTCATTGACACATGCACCGCATGATGTACATGACCATAAAATATCTGAAGTAATTGCGGCATTTTCGCCCACCATTGCTTCAGTTTCAACGGTTTTCGCAAAGGCGTGATCGCGCATAGCCATGATTAAAAGCTTTGGTGAAAGCGGTTTATCAGTGTGCCAGGCAGGGCATTGTGATTGGCAACGACCGCATTCGGTACATGAAGTCATATCCAACAAACCTTTCCAGGTTATGTCAGCGCGTGTGCCTAAACCAAAGACATCGTCATCTTTTGGATCTTCAAAGTTAACAACTTCACCGTGTGACAACATTTCTGGCAATGGTCCAAGAGAAGATTTACCGCCTGCGTTACGGCGAAAGAAAATATTAAATGGAGCCAAGAAGCGGTGCCAAGCGACACCCATAGTCAAGTTACTTGCAATAACAATGAACCAGGTCATTGAACCAATAATTTTGATTGCCGCAACTAATTGAATCGTTGAAATTAGTTGAGTTAGCGTCCACGACTTAAACATCTTGGCTATAAACCATGTGGTTACAAAGTGACGGTTCCAAGAAGTTTCTTCAGACAAAGCACCTTCTAGACCGCGCAACGCAATGACGCAGAAAACAATGAGCAAGATCGTGAACTCAACGTAATAAGCCTTAGCCATTCCGCTGCCATAGAAACGTGAGCGCTTGTTGCGCAAACGAGTAACTTGGCGAATTCCAATTAATGTAACAATTCCGATACCCGTTGCCCAAGCAATAAGTTCAGTTATGTATTCATAAGGCCACAGGTGACCAATGATTGGCAAGGCAAAACGAGGATTAATTAATTGACCGTAAGCAGTGACTAAAGTTCCAAATAAAACAACGAAACCGACCATAACGAACCAGTGTGCAAAACCAACGACGGTGAAATTAAACATCTTGGTGTGACCGAAGATTTCGCGCAAAGCCATGCGAAGGCGTGTGCCTTTGTCGTTGCCACGCGTTGGATCAGCTGCACCCTTTTTATAAATCGCTAATAGCGTGCGAACGCGCACGGCTAATAGGACAAGGGCAAAAACGGTAATCCCGTAAGAGATTGCGGCAAGGGTCAGGTTCATTGGGAAAGGTTATCCGCGAACGTGGGGTTGGCCGGGAATAAGTCTCGGGGGTTAGCCGTTCACTAGATAGCAAACCTGAGTCGCTTCGACTCAACCTTTTGGGTATCATGGGCTCAGGTTTCAAGCAGTCCTCGACCCTACCCCAGGCTCGAGCGTAGATAAAAGGAGTACTACTTACATGGCTAGAGCAGTTGGAATCGACCTAGGTACCACTAACAGTTGCGTATCGGTCTTGGAAGGTGGAGAACCCACCGTTATCGCCAACGCTGAAGGCGCCCGTACGACCCCGTCGATCGTCGCTTTCGCAAAAAATGGCGAAGTCCTTGTTGGTGAAGTGGCTAAGCGCCAGTCAGTAACAAATGTTGATCGCACGATTCGTTCGGTAAAGCGTCACATGGGAACTAGCTGGACCATCGATATCGATGGCAAGAAATACACACCACAGGAAATTTCAGCACGTGTTTTGCAAAAGCTTAAGCGCGATGCCGAATCCTATTTAGGTGAAACAGTAACGGACGCCGTTATTACTGTTCCTGCATATTTCAATGACGCACAACGTCAGGCAACTAAGGAAGCTGGCGAAATTGCCGGCCTTAATGTTTTGCGTATTATCAACGAGCCAACTGCTGCAGCGCTCGCATACGGTCTAGATAAAGCTGACAAAGAACAAACAATTCTTGTATTCGACTTAGGTGGTGGAACATTTGACGTTTCACTTCTAGAAATCGGTGACGGAGTTGTTGAAGTCAAAGCAACTAATGGTGATAACAACCTTGGTGGCGATGACTGGGATCAGGCATTAGTTGATCACCTAGTTACAACTTTCGGTTCTCAAAATGGAATTGATTTAACTAAAGACAAGATGGCGATGCAACGTATTCGTGAAGCTGCTGAAAAAGCAAAGATCGAACTGTCATCATCACAGTCTGCTTCAATCAATTTGCCATACATCACAGTAGATGCTGAAAAGAATCCACTGTTCCTTGATGAAACAATTACTCGCGCACAGTTCCAGCAGTTGACTGCTGCATTACTAGAGCGTTGTAAGAAGCCTTTCCAAGCAGTTCTTAAAGATGCTGGAATTCCAATTAGCAAAATCGAAAGCGTTGTACTTGTTGGCGGATCAACTCGTATGCCAGCTGTTGTAGAACTTGTTAAGGAATTAACTGGCGGAAAAGAGCCTAATAAGGGCGTAAATCCTGATGAAGTTGTGGCCGTTGGCGCATCACTTCAAGCTGGTGTTCTAAAGGGAGAAGTTAAAGACGTCCTACTTCTAGATGTAACTCCGTTATCACTTGGTATCGAAACTAAGGGTGGCGTTATGACTAAGTTGATCGAGCGCAATACAACAATTCCTACAAAGCGCAGCGAAGTATTTACAACTGCCGATGACAACCAACCTGCTGTGCAGATTCAGGCATATCAAGGTGAGCGCGAAATGGCGGCCTATAACAAGAAGCTCGGCATGTTCGAACTAACAGGTCTGCCACCAGCACCACGTGGAATTCCTCAAATCGAAGTTACATTCGATATCGATGCTAACGGAATCGTTCATGTTTCTGCAAAAGATCTTGGAACTGGAAAAGAACAGAGCATGACCATCACTGGCGGATCTGCACTTTCTAAGGAAGAGATCGAGCGCATGATGTCTGATGCTGAATCACACGCCGAAGAAGATCGCGCGCGCAAAGAAGAAGCAGAGATTCGCAACGCTGGCGATTCACTTATGTATTCAACTGAGAAGTTCATCAAAGACAATGAAGAAAAATTGTCTACCGGTGATGCTCTTGAGAAGAAGACCGAGACTGAAGCCGCACTTGCCGAGTTAAAAACTGCTCTTGGTGGTTCTAACTACGAAATGATTAAGTCAGCTACCGAAAAGGCTGCAACTGTTAGCCAAGCTCTTGGTGCTGCGTTATATGCAGGTGCTGCAGCAGAAGGCGAAGGACAACAAACCGCAACTGAAGATGGTGTCGAAGACGCTGAAGTAATAGAGGAAGCGTAGTGACAACTGAAAGTGAACCAACTGTAGAAACTGTAGACGTGGCACCGGATCAGGAAACTGATCCGGTAGCTGCGTTAACTAGTGATTTACAACGACTTCAAGCCGAATATGCCAACTACCGTAAACGCGTAGAACGTGATCGTTCCCTTGCTCACGAAATGGCTATCGGGGCAGTTCTCACTGAACTGCTTGCACTTCTTGATGACGTTGATCGCGCAGAACAATATGGCGAATTAACTGGTGGCTTTAAAGCAGTTGCTGACCAACTTAATTCAATTGTTTCGCGTATTGGCCTAGAGAAATATGGAACTGAAGGCGAAGCTTTTGATCCACAAATTCACGAAGCTCTGATGCATGAAACATCTGCCGATGTTGCAGTTCCAACTGCATCAAAGATTTTGCAACCAGGATATAAATTCAAAGAACGTATTCTGCGTCCAGCTCGTGTTTCTGTAACAGATCCAGCGGGAGAGTAATTAAAAATGGCAGCCAAGGATTTATACGAAAAGGATTTTTATAAGGTCCTTGGAGTAGATAAGAAGGCTGCCGCCGATGAAATCAAGCGTAAATATCGAAGCCTTGTAAAAGATCTGCACCCTGATACAAACCACGGGGATACTGCTAAAGAAGAGAAGTTCAAGGCCGTTTCTGAGGCCTATGAAATCTTGTCTGATTCCAAAAAGCGTGCCGAATACGATGAAGCCCGTTCATTATTTGAACGCGGTGGATTCCGCGCACCAACTGGCGGACAGAATTTTCAAGGCGGAGATTTCTCAGACATCTTTGGCGGCGGAAATCCGCAAGATATTTTTTCGAACTTGTTTGGTGGCGGCGGACGCCGTGCTCCACGTAAAGGTCAAGACCTTCAGACTGAAGCAACGATTACTTTTCGTGAATCAATCTTTGGAACTAATTTAGATTTGCGACTAGGAACTGACAGAGGCGCTGCACAAAACATCACAGCACGTGTTCCTGCTGGCGTTAATGATGGCGCAAAGATTCGCGTAAAAGGTAAAGGTGCACCAGGAGAAGCTGGCCCAGGTGATTTATTTATTCTTTTGCATGTAAAGCCGCACCCAATTTTTTCACGCAAAGCCGAAAACCTCACGGTGGTTTTACCTATTACTTTTGCCGAAGCTGCACTTGGTGCAGATGTAAAGGTTCCAGTGATGAGCGGTGAAGAAGTCACCGTACGCATTGCACCAGGTACACCTAACGGTCGAACATTGCGCGTAAAGGGCCGCGGGATAACAAAGGGATCACATACCGGTGACTTACTCGTAACCGTTGATGTTCAAGTTCCGCAACGCGTTGATGGCAAAGCGCTAGAGGCGCTAAAAATATTTGCTGAAGAAACTTCGGGCCAAGATGTTCGCGCAGATTTAGCCAATAAGGCAAAGCAATGAGCGAAGAGTTAAATAACAATATTCCTGCAGATGATGCTGCAGTGTATGTAATCTCAGTTGCGGCAGAGATCTCTGGTCTACATCCGCAAACTCTGCGCCAGTACGACAAGTTAGGTTTAGTTTCACCGTCTCGCACCGAAGGCCGTAACCGCAGATATTCCTTGCGCGATATTGCGCTACTGCGGGCAGTACAAAAACTTGTTGGCGAAGGAATCAATCACGCCGGAGTAAAACGCATTATTGAACTGGAATCAGCAATGGCCAATATGGCTCTTGAAGTTGCACAGCTACGAATCGAAGTCGATGCTTTGATTGAAACTAATCCACCCAAAGGTCTTGCCCGACGCAGGACCACCGAGGTCATTATTTATAAAGAAGACAAGTAAAAGGGTATATTCCGCGCATGAGTTCACGCGAAGCACTTAAAGCCCAGATCGTTAATAAGGCAGTTGTCCATGGCAAAGTTATTTTGTCATCAGGCAAGGAAGCCGATTATTACGTGGACTTGCGCCGCGTAACTCTTGATCATGAAGCTGCACCGCTAGTTGGTGAAGTCATGTTGGAACTTACAAAAGATTTAGATTACGAGGCAGTCGGCGGTTTAACTCTTGGCGCAGACCCTGTTGCAACGGCCATGATGCACGTTGCGGCTGTGCAAGGTAAAAAGATTGATTCATTTGTAGTGCGCAAAGCTGAAAAAGCTCACGGCTTACAACGCCGCATCGAAGGTCCAGATGTTAAAGGCAAGCGCGTGTTGGCTGTTGAAGATACTTCCACAACTGGCGGTTCTGTATTAACTGCAGTTGAAGCTCTTATTGAAGCTGGTGCAATTGTTGTTGGAGTTGCAGTAATTGTTGAACGCGGAGCGGAACCAAAAATAACAGAAGCTGGTTATGAATACCGCGCAGCATTTCAATTAGCAGATCTTGGACTTTAGTTTTTAATTAACAAAGTTTACTTGTGATGTTTGCGCGTTTGCCATTCACGAAATAGTTCGGCTAAAACTGGAACTAATGATGCAATAACAATCAAACCAACTAAAGGCAAAATGTATGTATCAACTGATCCCTTTAGTTTTTCACCCAAGATATAACCAAGACCAAGCACAAGTTCGGTCCAAATAATTCCACCAACAGCGTTCCAAACAAAAAACTTCTTGGCTGGTATTCCGACTACTCCACACATCGGATTTATGAGAGTTCTTATAAGAGGCACGAAGCGTGCAAGAACAATGGCTTTACCTGTTCCATATTTACGTAACCATTTTTCTGTGGCAAGAACTCTCTGGTGATTAAAGACTCGTCCGTCAGGGCGGTCAAATAATTTGCGGCCGTATTTGTGTCCAAGCCAATGGCCTACTTGCGCCCCAGTGATAGCGGCAATGGGTGCACCAAGAAATAAAGCACCAGCCGGTAAGTGCGCATTGCCAAGTACGGCAGCCCCCGAACCTGAAGCGGCAACACCAGCCAGAAATAAAAGTGAGTCTCCAGGAAAAGCTAAACCAACGAGCAATCCAGTTTCGGCAAAGATGATCGCAAGAACCCCGATAAGACCAAGGTCGGAGACGATTGAATGCGCATCAAAGAGGTTCATCCGAGGCAGGTTAGCGTGCCTTGGCCTTTGGAACCAGCGCCTGGCGTTGGGCTGACTATGCTCAAATACACGCAATAGATATGTATGAATTTGCCCCAAACGGGGTTACCTGACCTACACTTCCGTAGTCTCGAGCCCGACTGACGAACAGGGCACCGTAACTCCAATGGAGGAGAACCTATGCGTGCTCAAAGCACCGTATCACTTGTACAAGTAACTGGAACAAACCTGACTTATGCCTACATCGTCCTAGCGATTTCGCTGGGTGCGCTCGCAATCGCCTACGCACTACGCGCGCAGGTCCTTGCAGCTAGCGATGGCACACCAAAGATGCGCGAAATCGCTGAAGCGGTTCAAGAAGGCGCCGCCGCATTTCTTTCACGTCAGTTCCGCACCCTTTCTTACTTTGTAGGAATCGTCTTTGTCCTTCTCTTTGCACTTCCTGGTGCAACCGAGATCCGCGTAGGACGTTCGATCTTCTTCCTACTCGGCGCAGCTTTTTCTGCTCTTGTTGGTTACAACGGTATGTGGCTTGCAGTGCGCGCAAATGTTCGCGTAGCAGATGCTGCCCGTAACAAGGATGGCGTTAAGGCCGTTCAAATTGCTTTCCGCACAGGCGGCGTAGTTGGTATGACAACTGTTGGTCTTGGATTAATTGGTGCATCACTTGTTGTGATCATCTATCGCCAAGATGCACCAGCAGTTCTTGAAGGCTTTGGTTTCGGCGCAGCGATGCTCGCAATGTTTATGCGCGTCGGCGGTGGAATCTTTACAAAGGCTGCAGATGTTGGTGCTGACCTTGTTGGTAAAGTTGAAAAAAATATTCCAGAAGATGACCCACGTAACGCAGCAACAATCGCTGACAACGTAGGAGACAACGTTGGTGACTGCGCTGGTATGGCTGCAGACTTGTTCGAGTCATACGCTGTAACTCTTGTTGCTGCGCTGATTCTTGGCAAGGCTGCTTTCGGTGATGCAGGTCTTATCTATCCATTGATCGTTCCAGCAATTGGAACTGTCACTGCAGTTATCGGTATTTTCTTAACGAAATTGCGCAGCACAGATAAGTCAGCAATGACTGCAATTAACCGCTCATTCTTCTTATCAGCAATCATCTCTGCAGGCCTAACAGCCCTTGCAACATTTACGTATCTACCATCTGATTTCAAGTTAATGACTGGACTTTCACCAGAAGCAATTGCTGATGCTGGAAATACAAACCCACGAGTTCTTGCAATCGGCGCAGTATTAATTGGTATCTCACTTGCCGCAGCTATTCAGGTATTAACTGGTTACTTCACCGAAACTGGACGTCGTCCAGTTAACGATGTTGCGGCTTCATCTGAAACAGGCGCAGCAACAGTAATTTTGGCTGGTATCTCAATTGGTTTTGAATCAGCTGTTTATTCAGCAATGCTTATCGCAACTGCAGTATTTGGTGCTTTCTTGCTCGGTGGTGGAAGCGTTGTTCTTTCACTTCTTGCAATTGCACTTGCTGGAACAGGTTTGCTAACAACTGTTGGTGTAATCGTTGCCATGGATACTTTTGGTCCAATCTCAGATAACGCACAAGGCATTGCAGAAATGTCTGGTGATGTTACCGGAGAAGGCGCAAAGATTCTTACTTCACTTGACGCAGTTGGTAATACAACAAAGGCAATCACTAAGGGCATTGCAATTGCTACAGCTGTTCTTGCAGCTACAGCGTTGTTTGGTGCATTTACTGACGCAATCAAGAAGGCCGTTATTGACGCTGGACAAAACGCTGCAGATCTTGCTTCTCAGTACCAAGGTGTTTTAGATGTTGCTAACCCACGCAACTTGGTCGGTTTAATTATCGGCGCAGCAGTTGTGTTCTTGTTCTCAGGTCTTGCAATCAATGCAGTATCACGAGCAGCAGGTGCGGTTGTCGTTGAAGTTCGTAATCAGTTCCTAGAACACCCAGGAATCATGAAGGGCACAGAAAAGCCTGACTATGGCCGCGTTGTAGATATCTGTACTCGCGATTCACTGCGTGAACTTGCAACTCCAGGATTGCTCGCTGTTATGGCGCCAATCGCAGTTGGTTTCGGTTTAGGTGTTGGTCCACTAGGTGCATACCTAGCTGGTGCAATCGGTAC
>WLIQ01000038.1 GCA_009726135.1 Actinomycetota bacterium
CGAAAGCTTGCTGATTAGTGTCAGCAGTTATTTTTTGCACGGATTATTGGTTTACGAGATCATTCCGGCTTCCTCGGCCCGCTTCCCCTGCCTCAACATCCAAAGTCGAGACCGTTCACCCCCAAGTATGTTTGTGCTTTAGGCACACAAAGCTTGGAGAAAAAGAAACGTAATTCTTTTCCTCTATTTAATTGTCAAAGTAATTCGCATTACTTACCGTCGCTAAATCGGCCTAAAAATTTAGGCAAACGAGGCGGCGGTAGGTCAAGTGTAAGTCATAAAGCGGACAAGCCATAATTGCGAGGAATTCTTAGGCTAGTCCTCGTAACGCTTAGAAGCGCGACCGCTCTTTCCCGAACTACCTCGAGAAACTACGCGTGCAACTTCACGGTCTGCCTCGCGAGCTTTAAGTGCTTCACGCTTATCGTGTGCTTTTTTGCCTCGCGCCACTGCGATTTCAACTTTGGCTTTTCCATCTTTGAAATAGAGAGAAAGGGGAACCAAAGTAGTTCCAGAATCTTTGAGTTTTCCAATTAACTTATTGAGTTCATTTTTGTGAACTAAGAGTTTGCGATCACGGCGCGGAGTGTGATTTGTCCACGTGCCTTCGGTGTATTCAGGGATATGGACACCGCTGAGCCAAAGTTCGCCATCAGTAATCATGGCGAAGCCATCAATCAAGGATGCTCGACCCATGCGAAGTGATTTAACTTCAGTACCCATTAACACCAAGCCACACTCAAAGACGTCCTCGATTGAATAATCGTGGCGCGCCTTTTTGTTTTGGGCAATGACCTTGCGGCCTATTTCTTTTACCATAACCGCATCACCGCCCTTCCTTGTAATTAACGCTAAAGGATTACCAGGCCAATTCTCTCATTAGATGTGAAGGCTTTAAACCTTTAAGTAGCGGCGAAGCGTAATTACTGATGCAAGTGTTGAAACTACTAGGCCCGTTGCAAGCAAATAGGCCGAGGAAACCCAGACTTCTCCCCAACCAAAGAACTTGGTGAAAGAAAGAAGCGGAGCAACTTTGGAATCAATAACGGTTTTAAGTGCTGCTAATAGACCAGTCGCTAGCGCCCAACCAACAATCGCTGAAATAATTCCTTCTAGAAGAAACGGCAACTGAATTGACCACGATGACGCACCAACAAGTTTCATAACGCCAGTTTCACGGCGTCGGTTAAAGGCTGCAATGCGCAAGGTATTACTGATCAAAAGCGCTGCAGTTAACACCGATGCGAATCCAACGAGTAATGCTCCATTTCTTAGCACACCTAGTAGTTTGAAGAACTTGTCCAAAATGCTGCGTTGATCTTGTACAACATCAACACCGGGACGTCCCGAGAAGGCGCTAACAATTACTGCAAACTGTGTTGGATCCTTTAATTTCACTCTAAATGATTCAGGAAGTTGATCCGCAGTCACATTTGCCGCAATAGCTGAATCTTTAAATCGCTCTTGGAAACGTGCGAAAGCCTGGGATTGTGACTCATAAAATACAGAGTCGACTGCAGACATAGATTGAATATCCTGCTGAATCTGCAGGCGCTGATCCGAAGTTACTACTCCACCTGCACATGAAGGTGATTCAGAGAGTGATCCACAAAGAAATACAGATACTTCAATTTTGTCATACCAATAATCCTTCATCGCTCCGACCTGAGCATTTGATAGCAGGCCGATTCCAAGCAATGACAGTGAGATCGCAGTAGTAACAATGACGGCAAAAGTCATCGTCATATTTCGTCGAAGGCCGATGCCAACTTCGCTTAAAAGGAAACGTGCGCGCATTCTTACTCCCTTTCCTTATCCGGTATATCCATAGACGCCGCGAACTTGATCGCGAATTACATGGCCTAAATCAAGTTCGATAACACGCTTTCGCATCTGGTCCACAATCCCCGCATCGTGTGTAGCCATCAAAACTGTTGTGCCCTCGCGATTAATACGATCAAGTAATTTCATAATTCCAACCGACGTTGCTGGATCTAAGTTTCCAGTTGGTTCATCTGCAATCAAGATTGGTGGCCGGCTCACATATGCGCGTGCAATAGCAACTCTTTGCTGCTCACCACCAGAAATCTCAGATGGCAAGCGATCGCCCTTGTCTTCAAGACCCACTAGCTCTAGAACTTCAGGGACTTCGCGGTTAATTTCCTTTTGTGAATATCCGAGAACATGCAAGGCAAAAGCCACATTTTCGGTAATAGTTTTATTTGGCAATAATCGAAAATCCTGGAAAACAGTGCCTACTTGACGGCGCAGCTCTGGAACTTTATGCGCAGCAAGAGTTCCGAGATCTTTTCCTGCTACATGAATTACCCCACTGGTTGGGCGCTCTTCACGCAAAATTAATCGCAAGAAAGTTGATTTGCCAGAACCTGAAAGTCCCACAAGAAATACAAATTCACCTTTTACTATTTCAAGGTTTACTGAATCAAGAGCTGCTCGTTCTTGACCAGAGTAGATCTTCGTGACGTTCTCAAAGCGAATCATGTAAAACTCCTATTGCATCTGCGACGCGAATATCGGGGAATCCGCTCTCGGCCTGCTCCATAGTTTATGGAAAATTGTGGGAAATGCGGGTAAGTAACGCGCATATGAGCCTAGGAAAAACTGTGATTTAAGCATTACTCGAGGGATTTAGGAACTACGGCGCCATCTAATGCCAGCTTCAATGAATTCATCAATCTCACCATTGAGCACCGCTGAAGTATTTCCTGTTTCATAATCAGTTCGTAAATCCTTCACCATTTGATATGGCGCTAAAACATAGGATCGCATTTGATTTCCCCAGGAACCCGAGTTGTCACCTTTGAGTGCATTGATCTTTGCCTGCTCTTCTTGGCGACGGCGCTCTAATAATTTTGATTGCAAAACTGCCATCGCTGTAGCTTTGTTTTGAATCTGAGACCGTTCATTTTGACAGGAAACTACGATTCCAGTTGGAATATGAGTTAAGCGAACTGCAGAGTCAGTTGTATTAACACCTTGTCCCCCAGGACCTGATGAGCGATACACATCTACACGAATTTCTTTTTCATCAATTTCAACATGGTCGCTCTGATCAACAACTGGAACTACTTCAACGCCTGCAAATGAAGTATGTCGGCGGCTCTGACTATCAAATGGGGAAATTCTGACTAAACGATGTGTGCCTTGTTCAACCGATAATGTTCCATAGGCATATGGCGCAGTGACACGAAATGTTGTTGATTTAATTCCAGCTTCTTCAGCGTATGAGGTTTCCAGAACATCGACTTTTAAACTATGACGCTCGCAATATCTTAAGTACATACGCATGATCATTTCTGCCCAGTCAGCTGCCTCTACACCTCCTGCTTCTGAACGAATAGTAATGAGGGCATCACGGTCATCGTATTCACCATTGAGCAGTGTTTGAACTTCAAGTTCACCAATTGACTTCTTAACTGCATCCAACTCTCTTTCAGCATCTGCGACACCCGATCCATCGGGCTCACTTGCTGCCAGTTCAAAGAGAATAGGCAAGTCCTCAACTCGTTGACGAAGACCAGATAACTTAGCGATTTCAGATTGAACACGAGAGAGGCGACTAGTTATTACTTGTGCATTTTCAGGGTCATCCCACAAATTGGGAACTCCTGCTTCTGCTTCTAAATCAGCTGCTTGCTTACGCAGTTTAGGAAGGTCTAAAACTTTCTCAATCGATACAAGGGTTGCGTCGATTTCATTAATCTCTAATTGATATTCGCGCGCAGCCATGGCACAAGGATAGCGGAGCCAAAGATAGAGATAAACCGTTCTGACTTAGTGCATAAAGACAGGTTAATGCAAACGGATACCGAATAAATAAAACCCTTCTTGAACTTGATTTGTACTGCCCGCTGACGAAGTGAGCTCTGCTGAATCCATAGTAGAAAATGGAACTGTGAAGGGAAACCTCACTTTTGAATAAGTAGAAATCTCGATAGAAGTTCCATCGCAAGCAAAATCCGTTAATACAATTCCAGCTAGCTCTTTACGTTTCATTGAACTCTCATCTTGACTCCAATTATGAAGTTCTAACATCACATCCAGGACTGCTCGATCGCAGTCGATAGGAATGCTTGAATGCTCCCGTTTATTGATTAAACTCATAGGAGTCGTCGCAATGGTGCCTTTACCGGAGTAATAAGAATTGCGATCCAAAGTGTGAACTCCTCGCATGGCAGCAGCCTCAGTTGCCTGTGCTAATGAACGTTTTGCCACAAAAACTGTTGCCATATCGCTCATCACCATCAAAGATGCAACAGTAATAACGAATAAGCCAATAATGACAACACTTAAGGATCCACGTTCATTACTAAATTTTGGAAATCTTTTTACTTCCATGGGCTTATGTTTTCTTGGGCAGACGCCTGTATTTTTCGATGTGACTGCCCATCTACATAGGAAATTGTTAACTTAATGCGACCATTCGCCGATAAACATGGCAATCGCGAACATTCATAATTCACCGCAAGAGAATCAATCTCATTGGCACTTAATCCAAGGTTCTTGGCAATAAGTGAAATGGCTTGTCCAGATACCGCTCTGCCGGCATGGTCGCTGTCACTAGCCACATATGCACGGACACCTTCGCGTGCTAATACTCGGATGAGCGCTTCATTTCCACTCACTGATGCAAAGCTATTAAGGTAGATAAAAATAGGAATAAAAAGTGGAATTGCTAATGCGACGAATTCAACAATTGCACTTCCCGATTCATCTCGCAGTCTGTTGATCAATTGGTCGTTTCCAATATCGCTGCACCATTGACTTCAACTACAGCTTTGCCACCTAGTAATGCAATTAAACCTGGGACTAGTTGCGGAAGTGAATGTTTACGATGTGAAATCAAAAGCTTCATATGAGCAAATGAATCTGGCGAATCTAATTCAATCACCTGGTCCGATGGTAGGAGTTGACCACTAATTGCGCGGCGACTTGCATCCCCCTGCGCTAGTGCGAAATCACTGTTTCGAAGATTAGTAGTCACCACTAACTCAATAGCAATGAGAAAGAGCATTAGCAATGGAATTAGTACCAATGCGCTTTCTACATTTCCATTTTCATCTCGCCAACGATTATTGGGTTTGTACTTCACAAATAATCACCTTCCAATCTGCTTAGCGAATTCCATTCATGGCATCCAGAGAGTTTTTTAGTATTGCTGTTAAACGGGGTGCAGCAACAGTCCACAGTGCAGTCACAAGTCCTGTGGTCATCAATACAACTAAGACCCACCCAGGTACATCGCCTTGTTCATTTCGTAATTTTGTATAGAAGTTCTTATGGGCCCGCTCTAATTTCGTGCGAAAGAGTAGCTCGCCAATAACCAAAGATTTACTTATAGATTTCATTTTTCTCTCTTTTCTTGTTGATTCTCTAGTGTGAATTGTTTACGTTGGGCTGTGGGTATGAATTCTTCTTACTTTCAATACTCTTCATTTAATAGCTTCCTGGACTGTGCAAAACTGTTACGTTATTAAAGAAGTACATCTTCTTGCGGCCACAAGCAACTACATCCAGGGTGGTGAGGAAAGCGTTGTAACCGTGGAGTAAGTGCATCTAGAAAATCCACAATTAGCTGAGCCGCCAAAAGCTCACTTTCACCTGTGTCAATGAATTTCAACGCCGCGTGTGCCGCCAATGCAGCAACCTGATGCACAATCGCAATAGGCAGCTCATCACTTGTGCTCAGTGGTTTTGAAAGTTGTTGCACCCCTATTCGTTCGGCCTCGATCAGAGACAAACAACGCCGGCAAGGAGAATTACCGGGTTGAACAAAAGGCCCAATCGTTGCTGCATGACCCGGACTTCTTCCGATGAATAAATGATCGTGGCCATCTTTTAAAAGATGTTCGACATATTGTGAATCAAAACTGTCACAAATTATCCTCAAATTCTTTTCTGGCAGAACAGGTTTAGGTGCTCCTCTTTGAGCAAGTGCATAACTTGAGGCAACTGGAAATAATGACCATTCGCGAGAAAGTTCTTCGACTCTTTTCTTAAAATTTAAACCTAGGTCAGTTGTACGCAAGGATCCTGAGCCTAAATCACTGTAAACAACAGTTGGATGTTTGTATGAGGCCGAGAGTGAAATCCTGGTATTTGTAACTCCACTAGCTAGAAGAATTGAGTAGAGCAAGGTGGCAGTTCTAGAATTTCCGATTATCTCGACACCATAATTCTGGCGAGAAGTCATTAAATCTACACCACCATCTCGAACGCCTTTAATCCAGGTTGCTTGACTCAACTCTGGAGCTAATCTCTTTTGAAGTTGGCTATAGGCAGCATCATTGCTTTGGTCTTGTGTATGTGCTGCCCGTGATGCAATTGAGGATTGAAAACGATTGTTAAGTTTGATCGAGTTGCGTTGAGTGTCAAGAAAATTTGCATCAAGTAATTCTTTAATAATTGAATCTATTGTTGATATTGGAATATCCAATGCAGAGGCTATTTCATCGCAACTTAATACGCCTGTGAAATGCTCGATGATTAATCGAGCTCTGCTATGAATGATTTCAATGCCATAAAAAGAAGTCGCCACCGTGATGGATTTTTCCTCTTTTTCTGCGGGCGTACTAATGAAGATTCCATTTTTGAGTCTTGGAAAAATGGGCTCTGCTGATGAGCGTGCAGTCGATTTGTTGTGTGTAGCTGGAATAGAAGTTGTAGTCATGGGCCAAGGCTTGCCACAATTCATCGCCGCTAAAAAGAAATGGCAGAAATCTGTGGAGGTTTCACTTAAATTGATGGTGCGAGCAGTTTTTTATTACGGTGCGCATTTATTGGAATCAAATTGGCCCTTGTAATAAAAGAAGAAACCCCCACGTCATAAACATGGGGGTTTCCTTTAACGCTAGACGCTCACATCGTGTGAGCGAAATTTAATTACTGAGCTTTGCCAAGGATGCGATTGACCTTGGTGCCACACACTGGGCAGATGCCCTGTGCCATGCGACGACCAGAGTCAGAGACCTTTACGGTTCCCTCAAAATCACGCTTCTCTTTGCACTTAACACAGTAAGCGTCACCTTTGTATGTCTCAACTGTCATTTTCATGTCCTCCGTTCGACGCTTGCAATCCCGAGGGAGTTGCTCCCCGTGCGGGGCGAGCGTTCTGTTAAGTAGCACGATACCCCTGGTTACGCTTGGTTAAGCGTAAGCAGGCGCGTTTGTGGATGGGTTTTTTCGCTGTGGAAGGGGTAGCTACATCCCAGCCAGCAGCTTTTTCAACGCTTCGGGGGCTGCGAGCGCGGTCTCGGCTGCTTCATACCCATCCAAGTAGGCGCTAGCGATCTGCGCCTTTGGAAAACGGGCCAATAGCTCTTTGAACTCGCTGCCGTGATCAAAGTACTGCAGATGAATCGCCTCATGAAAAAGGACGTAATCCAGGGCATGTTCTGGTGCGCCTTTGAGCCGATCTGAGATTCGAATCGTGCGATCTACGCCTGTGCATGAGCCCCAGCGCTCGCGCATTGCTCTCCAGGCAACCGAGGCTGGACGCAGTGTAATTTCCGGTGCCAAATCCTTGAGCAGTTGATCTATTCGTGTGGCTAGATCATCTTCACTCATGGTCATAGCGGCCTCTTGAGCCCGAATCTTGGCGACCATCTCTGGAACCATCGCCCGTTCATCGGATTTGCTCATTCGAGCAGGGATCGAGACGACGATTCGCCCACCCTGGCGATAGGCCGAGATGTTCTTCTTGCGGCGAGTAGATCTAATTACGATTATTTCGCCTTCATTGATGCCAGGCAACGTGTTGAGGCCTTCTAACTCCTCGGCTGCGCTAGCGCCAAACTCCTGGCTATTCATATTTCAAACGCTACCTCCCAGAGGGTAGACAATCGGCAAAGCTCAACCACGTGTTGAGAGATTTTATATATCCATGAGAAAACATTCGCCAAATATTTGAAAATAAAATCTTCATTACACGAGAAAAAGTGGTTGTGTCAACGTGATTCCCAGTTGATTCTCGGGCCAAATACATTTACGTTACGACTACGAACTCCTCGGATAACTGTTCTCTATCAGCAAGGGGAAGGCTGATAAAGAATGAGCGGCCGGGGAGTTCGCTTTTCTTTTTGAGGAAGTTTTAGAGGCCAGATAAATCGTCAGGGATTTCAATACTTGCAAGATAGCTGTGCGGCGTAAGCAGATCATCTGATGTGGGCAAGATTCCACTCCAAATCTGATCACGACCTTCAAGATCTTTCACCTCACGAACTGCTTTCCAAAAGCCTGCGGCTTCGCGGGAAAGTTTTGGAGAGACTTGTAAACCAAAGAGTGTTGCAAATAACTGTTGAGCTGGTGCTGAAGTTGCCCGACGCCTACGCAAAGTTTCTTGAAGCGCAACGAGGTTGGGTAGTCGATCTCCAGCTGCAAGTGTGACTACTTCTTCACTCCATCCATCAATTAAGGCAAGAACAGTTTCTAATTTAGTCAACGCCGCGCGTTGAGCTGGAGTTTCTTCAGGAGTAAAAATTCCTTCATTTAAGGCAAGATTAAAGGTTTCGGGATTAGTTGGATCAAACTCTTTTCCATCCACAGATGCTGCATCGAAAACTTCTTGTGCTTGGCGCGTAATCGCATCGATGTCGATTTGAATACCTTTGCCATAATCTGAAATTGCAGTGCGGATATATGAAATGAGCCAAGGGTTGTGGGCAAATAAACGCGCAAGCGCACCTTCGCGAAGTGCATGGAATATACGAACTTCATCCATAGGAATATCTAAATCGTGACCCCACTCATTAATATTCTGAGGCACAAGTGATGGATAGGCAGGCTCTACCAAAGGCAGACCAACATCATGTGTTCCAGTTACATTTGCGGCTAGTCCGCCAATAGATTGACCCAGCTGTGTAGCAATCAATGAGCCAATAAATGAGCGCAGTAACGTTGCAATCATTCCAACTGGGATCTGCATGGCACCTTCTGCCTCGCCTTGATCTGCCTCACCCTGCGCGTTGCGTAAGAGCTCTGAAATTGCTGCTGCCAAGCCGAGTGCAAGGGGTTCAACTGTTATTTGCCACCCAGTTAAAGTTGTGTCAACCCAATCAGTCCTAGCCATTGCTGGATTTCCAAACTCTGGGGATTGAGGAAAAAAGGTTGCTTCATTGAGCCAGAGCTGTGCGATTGATAATGCCTCTTCAACCTTGGCAACATCATTAGCGCCAATAGGCGATGATCCTTTAGCAGTAACAAATTTTTTAGCTGTTTCACGAACAATATCTTTTGGTAAAGCTTCGGTGGATTGAGAAAATCCTGGACTGTTCATTCCTAATGCAGAAAACTGTTGCTGAATTTGTGCTTGCATCTGCGCCATCATGGCAGCGAAATCAACAGATTCCCCATCATTATTTTTCTCAGGGTCATCTGAACTATCCGGCGTAAAACCAAATGGCGACATGTGTGAATCCTCTCAGTGCTGTAACCAGTTAGCCATCTGATTTCTTCCCAAAAGGTGAAAAGGATTACGTTTAGCGCCGCACCCCTACTGGCGATACTCTTGACCTATGTCCAGCGCCTTCCTTGCACTCATTTGGTGGGTCGTTCCAGCAGTAGGTCTTGGAGGAGCCCTTCTCTATGTTTTATGGGTGACCAAGTTTGAAGGCAAGTTTGCACAAGAGACCCAAAGATCTGTCGGACAATTCCAGCGCTTTCAAGATTCACTTCGGGATTCACAGGCGCGCGATGTTGCTACGGATTCTGCACAAGATAAATTAGAGCCTATAAATTCTATGCAGCCTCCACTTCCTGTTCGCGGAGAAGTTCAATTCATAAAACCCGATGCGACAAGTGATTCTTTAGACGACAATCCTTTTCTTAAGAAGCCATAAGTAGAAGGCTTTCTACGCCCAATGCGCTTTTCACCACTACCCCGAATTGTTTTAACTATTCTGACAATCTTTACCGCTCTATCTCTCGTAGCTCCCCTTCCTTTCGCAATAGTTTTGCCCGGGGATGCCCAAAATATCTTTAACAAAATCATCACTATTAAAAATCAAAAAACTTATCCCGCAACTGGGCGTATCGATTTAATGTCTATCAGAGTCACTAACCCCAACAATTGGATTATTGGACCTCAGGTAATTTATTCATGGCTAAAAGCTGATGAATCCGTATACCCACGAGCAGCAATTTATCCGCCCAACGCAACAAGGGAATCTGAAAATAAAAAAGCTAAAGCCGATATGACTAACTCGCAAGATAATGCCACGACCGCAGCTCTTTCATTTTTACGATTACATCCTGAATTTGGTGTTACTGCAAATGAATTGCGCATAAAAAATATTTCTTTTGATGCCAAGAAAACTGGTGGACCTAGTGGTGGAATGATTTTTGCATTAGGTGTCATAGAACTGCTGACCAAAAAAGATCTGCTGCAGGGGCGCCATATTGCTGGTACCGGAACAATTTCTACGGATGGAAAAGTCGGGCCAATAGGTGGATTTAATGAGAAAATTCAAGCCGCGCACAAGGCCGGTGCCACCTTATTTTTAGCTCCTGCAGGCAATAGCGCAGAGATTGCACATACCCCGGCCGGAATTAAAGTGGTGATCGTCTCTACCCTTGCCGAAGCAGTGGCTGCTCTGTAACTCTGGGTTAACGCTGGGAATGAAGCCTGCCCCACCTTGCGCTAGCGTATGACCATGATGAGTAACGCAACCCCACAGTTTAATTTCAAAGGCCGCCGCAGTCCCCTTGCTTTAACAATCGGAATTTTGGTTGTTTTGTCCGGGTTCCTACTTTCACTCAGTGGCTTCTACGCCGACTGGCTCTGGTTTAAATCTGTAGCTTTCACATCGGTATGGACAACGGTACTTTCGACAAGAATTTATCTTTTTGTCGCAGCAGGTTTGCTGACATCAACCATCGTTTTACTCAACATCATCATTGCGTACAAGCGCCGCCCTCTCTATGTTCCTTTGAGCATTGAGGCAGATAATCTTGAGCGTTACCGTGCACAGATTGAACCAATCAAGCGTTGGGTAGTTATTGCACTTGCTCTTGGACTTTTCTACTTTGCAGGAACATCTGGTTCTGCAATGTGGGAAACATGGCTTCTATTTAAAAACTCAACAGATTTTGGTGTTAAAGATCCACAGTTCAATATGGATGTTTCTTTCTTTGCGTTTAAATTACCATTTTGGCAAACCTTGATTGCATGGGGAATTTCAACTTTAATTCTGGCAATTATTGCATCTGCAATCGTCCATTACCTTTATGGCGGAATTCGTCTTGCGGTTCAAGAAGATCGCACAACTGTTGCTGCACGTGTTCAGCTCTCTGTACTACTTGGCGGCGTAGTTTTATTGAAAGCTGTTGCATATTGGTTTGACCGTTATCACTTGGCATTAAAGGAAAGTAAGTTGATAACTGGCCTTACTTACACCGATGTCAACGCAACCTTGCCGGCTAAGGCAATCCTCGCAGCAATCGCAGTGGTCTGTGCTTTGCTATTTTTTGCAAATATCGTTCGTCGTTCATGGGTTTTACCTGCTGCCGGAACCGCGCTGTTGGTTATTTCTTCAGTTTTAATCGCTGGAATATATCCTGGTGCAATTCAACAATTCCAAGTAAAGCCAAGTGAGTCATCGAAAGAAGCGCCATTTATTCAGCGCAATATCGATGCAACACGAGCTGCTTATGGTTTAAGCGATGTAAAAGTCAGGGACTACCAGGCAACTCTTACAACCTCTGCCGGGCAGTTAACTAAGGATGCAGCTACGATTTCTAATATCCGACTAATGGATCCCAATGTAATTTCAGCTACTTTTCGCCAGCTACAACAGATTAAGCCTTATTACAGCTTCCCTGACTCACTCGATGTTGATCGTTATACAGTCGATGGAGTAAAGCGTGACACTGTGGTTGCAGTGCGTGAATTAAATATCGCAGGGAATCCTTCACGTAACTGGATTAACGATCACTTGGTATACACACATGGATTTGGTTTCGTTGCAGCATTTGGAAATGCACGTGATGCAGATGGAAAGCCATCATTTGTAGTTGGTGATCTGCCACCAACAAAAGGCCTTGGCACATTTGAGCCTCGAGTTTATTTCGGTGAAAATGTTCCTGATTACTCAATCATCGGTGGCGTCAAAACTGATAGCCCAGTTGAATTCGACTATCCAGATGATGCTTCTGCTAATGGTCAAAAGAACGTCACATATTCAGGTAGCGGCGGTGTTCCAGTAGGTTCACTTGTTAACAAGATTGTCTTTGCACTCAAGTATCAAGAACAGCGCATCTTGCTATCCTCCCTAATAAATAAGGATTCTAAGATCCTTTACAATCGCAGTCCTCGTGAACGTGTTGCAAAGGTTGCACCTTGGCTAACTCTTGATGGAGACCCATATCCAGCCCTCGTTGATGGCAAAATTCTTTGGATCATCGATGGCTACACAACTTCTGCCGGTTATCCGTACTCAAAGCAGACTTCACTTTCTAGCGCTACATCTGATGCATTGACTGCAAATTCAACTTCAGTAACTGCACAAGGAAATCAGAACATTAACTACATTCGTAACTCAGTTAAAGCCACCGTAGATGCCTACGACGGAACAGTTACCTTGTATCAATGGGATGAGAAAGATCCAGTTCTTGCCACATGGAGCAAGGCATTCCCTGGGACGGTTCAACCAAAGAGCGCGATTTCTAAGGGGTTGCTAGATCACATCCGTTATCCAGAAGATATGTTCAGAGTCCAACGTGAAATTCTTTCGGCGTATCACGTACAAACAGCCGCAGCGTTTTATGGTGGACAGGATTTCTGGCGCGTACCTCGTGATCCTTCAACATTTGGTGCCAATGCAAGTGCACAACCACCATATTTCCTAACACTACAAATGCCAGGTGAAGATAAGCCAGAGTTTGCACTTACGACCCCATTTGTTCCTCGAGGTGGCCGTGAAAACTTATCTGCATTTGCGGTAGTTAACTCTGATGCTGGTCCTAATTACGGCAAGATAACGGTTCTGCAATTGCCACGTAGCACTAACGTTGCGGGACCATCACAAGTTGCATCTAACTTTGAAGCAAAACCTGAAGTAGCTAACTCACTCTCCTTGCTTCGCCAAGGCGGTTCTGATGTTGTGCTTGGTAATTTGTTAACTCTTCCAGTTGGTGGAGGCTTGTTATACGTACAACCTGTTTATGTGCGTGCAACAGCTAACAGTGCCTCGTATCCATTACTTCAGAAAGTTCTAGTTTCCTTCGGTGATCAAATTGGTTATGACGACACTTTGAAGGGCGCACTTGATCAAGTATTCGGTGGAAATTCTGGAACGGCTACATCCTCTGGAACAACAACCGGTACAACGGGAACAACTAATGCATCTCTTGCTAATGCACTCGCAAGTGCAAAGCAGGCATATTCAGATGGATTAGCTGCTCTTGCTAAGGGCGATTTCGCTGCTTATGACAAAGCACAGAAGCGATTGAAATCTGCACTTGATTCTGCAATTAATGCGCAGAC
>WLIQ01000039.1 GCA_009726135.1 Actinomycetota bacterium
AAAATAAAGCGCTTCATCTTTGGATTCCATCGACGAGTCTGGTGTCCGAAGTGGACTCCGCTGTCGAGAAGTTCTCGCATTGTTACTACTGCCATGACGGCATACTCCTTCTTAGATTTATTTACGTGCACAGCACAATAAAAAACCCGCTCGGTTTTGGCCAAACAATTTGTTAGGCCCGTCGCACTGAAATTCATCTACCGATTTAACGGACCGAGATGATTCACCCATTTATTAGTTTTACTTAATATGTGAGGCAGTGCTGAGATGTCACCAACTGAATTAATCCACTTGGTGCAGGCCAAATCTTACCTCGGCCCCGAGCGTGCTCAATACCGTGTTAGGCCCGCCCGATTATGCGTAAAAGCCCCCAAGCGGTGATGCGAAGGACTGCTTCTATGGCAATAGAGAAGCTCATCTTGCTGATCCCATGTTCTCGCTCAACAAAGGTGATGGGAATTTCAGCGATAGTGGCACCTCGCGCAAGCGCTCTGCGGGTCATCTCTATTTGAAAACAGTATCCCTGGCTATCAATTGTGTGAACATCCATCTTTGCCAGTAGTTCGCCTGAATAGATACGAAAACCAGAGGTTGTGTCGCCAACACCTAAAGATAGAACGAGATTGGCGTAGGCATTAGCAGCCTTGGAAAGTAGCTCACGAAACTTGCTCCAGTTGGCAATCTGTCCATCTGCAACCCAACGTGATCCAATCAATAAATCTGCAGAGCCAATCCACTCCATCATCTTGTTTAAATCACTGACTTGATGAGAACCATCGGCATCCATTTCAATAATGCTTTCATAACCTCGATCTAATGCAATGGCAAAGCCTGCCCGATAGGCACTTCCTAAACCTTGCTTATTGCTGCGCTCAATAACTTCGACTCCATGGGCCTTGCAGATCTGGGCTGTTCCATCAGGTGAACCGTCATCGATTACTAATACATCAACTTCTAGCTTGGCTAAATCATCTAGTAAGGATCCAATACTTTCAATTTCGTTATATGTAGGAATTACTACTATGGATCTATTCATGCGCGAGGGTGTGCCTGCTTGAATACTTTTTGCAAGCGCTCAGTTGAAACATGGGTGTAAATCTGAGTAGTGGCCAAAGATGCATGCCCCAATATTTCTTGCACCGTCCGCAAATCTGCCCCGCCTTCTAATAAATGCGTTGCCGCCGAATGACGCAAAGCGTGCGGACCCATTCGCTCAATGCCCTCAATTGCAGTTAAGGCTTCGTAGACAACTGTGCGCACAGCTCTTTGATCAATTCTTTTCCCGCGTGCACCAAGAAAAACTGCCTTTTCAGATTTCTCATTGACTAAGAGTTGGCGCCCATCATCAAGCCATTTTATTAATGCACGCATTGCTGGGTTACCTAATGGGATGGTTCTTTCTTTATTTCCTTTTCCTAAGACTTGAATTGTCTGGCGGTTGTAATCGATATCGCCAAGATCTAATCCGCACAGCTCTGCCACGCGCGCACCGGATGCATACAAGACTTCGACCATTGCAACATCGCGCAACGACATTGGAGTATCTTCTTCTGCAGCCCGCATTGCCATCGAATCCATAGCAGTTTTTGCATCTTCAATTCCTAGCACTTCAGGCAAAGTACGATGACCCTTTGGTGTTGCCAAGGTCGCGCCAACATCTTTTTCTAAATATTTATTCTTCACCGCCCATTTGATAAATATACGTGCTGAAACTGCGCGCCTAGAAATTGTGGTGCGCGAGGCCCCTTTTACTTGTTGATTAGCCAGCCACGATCTTAAATGGGATAGTTCTAACTTTGCGAAATCACTAATTCCGATATTTTCAAGATGCCCGGTGAGAGAGACAAGATCGCCCATATAAGCACGAACTGTGTGAGCAGATAGGTTACGTTCGATTTCAAGATACCTAGAAAATGCCTGTATCACTGGCTCGAAATCTTTAGTCACAAGCAAAGATTACCTCCCTCGAAACCGAGAGAGGTAATCAAAGCCTATATTTGGCTGCCTAAATTACTGAACAGTCACATACTTAACTGCAACTCCGTCAACGCTCACGCGGATGACGTTACCTGCGGTTATCTTTAGTGTTGTTTTTAGCAATGCATACCCAAATTCATTCGATTTACGCGAACGCCTTCCAATTACTGACTGCATCAAGACACGAAAGGTTGTCTGGATCAATACGTTACCTCATTGGCCAGATGAGTACTCAGGTTTGCAATCTATTCCCTTCACTAACCTGGATAGAACTTTCATCTGCTTCCCCATTGAAAAGTGCGGAACGCCAATAGCAGTTTTGGGGGTCTTCTGCGCGCCAGTTGTAGAGCCCGATGCTGAAATTGATGCATTCATGCGCGCGATCGGGAATCTTTTTTCATTGCATGTTTATCGAACTTTGGACACCCCTGCCGCTGAGCGCCATTTAAAGCATAAAGAAACATTGTCTTCCCCAGATTCCCATGCTGGTAATTTAACTGAACGTCAAAGCTTGATTTTGCGAATGATGAGCGAGGGCCGTACTAACGTGAGCATTAGTGAAATGTTGGGTTATTCCGAGTCCACAGTTCGTCAGGAGACAATCAAAATATTTGCAAAGCTAGGTTGCCATGGTCGTGAGGAAGCCTCAGAGATTTATCGAAAGGAGTTTGCTCAACTATCTGTTGGTTGACACTTGGCTATCAAATTTATTTAGGCTCAACTTGAAATCTAAAACCTGTTAGCAAACTTAGATTATTGCTTTAAATCTTTTCGATAGTACTCCATGTTTTTTTGAAGTCTCTGATCATCTGGAGAATTATCTATCGCTAACTGACCAAATTTGATTGCTTCTTTTGCATTTCCCAAGTTATGACTTGATAAGGCAATGAGGTCATATCCCCACCACTCCCAAATTGCTGGCTTAACAAGATGGTGCTCTTGGCGGCGCAGAGTTAAAATCTTTGATGCTGACGTGTAGCAGTCATTCCAATCTGCCATCAAATGAGAAATGTGTGCTCGCCAATGCCACGCTTCATAAAATTCAGGCGCTTCTACAGTTGCTCGCTCCGCCCACTCTTTCATTAATGGCCCAAACTCCAAATTTTTTGCAGCCTCTGAGGCCCACATACACGTTGATGCCCGTTCGACATCCCATCCCCCGCCAATTTCCATAGCTTTGTAGGCAGAACTGAGTACCTTTACCCAGTTTTGGACATAGAAATATTCACGGTTCAAGTAGTGATTCATACGCCAATCATGTGGACTTTCAAGCACGGCCTGTTCAAGTAAGTTCAAGTAGGATTTTCTAGACTTAGATGGATCCGAAATGTGGTCAATTGTTAGATCAATGACCTTTCTCTCTATAAAAGCCCCAGACTTGGGTGTAACCAATTCATGTATCGGGTATTTCCAAATGAAACCTTCTCTGGGGTGGATTCTAAAATGTTGCATGTCACTGGCTATGCTGCCATCAGGCTTTCTTTGCAAAACTTCTCTGTAAATTGGCCAAATATTGCCTTCGGCCCAGGCTTCTTCAAGTACCGGTCGCCAATTCTTTTGCAGCACTTCGTCTAAATCCAATTGAATACACAAATCGATATCTTCTGGAATTAGAGCAAGAGAGGCATTTCTAGCTACATCAAATCTCCACGGCTTAACTGAAATTTCATAAACTGCAATACCAAGAGCTCTTGCTAACTCTCTGGTTTTATCAGTTGAACCAGTATCAGCGATCAAAATCAAGTCAGCGCCTTTAGCCGAGTCAAACCAACGTTTTACATGCTTTTCTTCATTCAGGGCGATTGAATAGACTGCTATTTTCAACTTAATTCTCTCCCTAAGCTACGGAGGCTTCCCGTAAACTTAAATCCATAAATTCAAAAGGTTCGTAGTTGCGCTCTGAACTTTCTTCAAAAACAAGCCCGCTAAGCCACGTCCGAAGTAAATTATAGTCATCATTATTAATATTTGTGGGGCTAAAAAGTTGCACTGCATAATCACTATTGTGAAAGTCTAAGATGTGATTCTGGAAAATTTGAACTTCACCAAGGCTAATAACGCCCACAATCAATTGACCATTATTTAGAACTTTTGAACTGCCGCCCGATTGTGCAATTTCATTTGTAATCGCAGTGGCAACTAGCTCTTTGAAATCATTTTCACCACTGCTACGAATGAGGCTGAGTTGGCAGCTAATCCTTTGATCAAAAATCACATTGATGGATTGATTTCCGACCTCAGAGTCAAGACTTAATTCAAAAGTGCCTTGCTCTGAGCTCGGAATCAATACCATTAATTACTTCTTGGATGAAGCTTTAGCGGCTGCTGCTTTAGCTTTAGCGGCTGCTGCCTTAGTAGCTGCTGCCTTAGTAGCTGCTGCCTTAGTAGCTGCTGCCTTAGTAGCTGCTGCCTTAGTAGCTGCTGCCTTAGTAGCTGCTGCCTTAGTAGCTGCTGCCTTAGTTACAACGAGATTTGTTGCTGGGCTATCCATGATTGGGATGTAGTTGATTTTTGTCAACTCAATTACTCCAGTCAGAGAAGTTAACTTCTTGCCTGATTTTTCACTCAGAGTAACTCCTAGATCAGCTGCATCCTCACCTGCGCGGAAGAGACCAGATACTTGCAGAGTCTGAATAATCTGACCCTTATCGTTGATTCCGTGGGAAGGTAGAACGATGATGTTGGAGAACTTGGATCCTGGCACTGTTGACGCCATTTTCGCACTCAACCAAAGGGCTGCAGCTTCAGAAAGCTTTGCAGCTCTGGCCTGAATAGTTACGTGAACCAAGTAGTAATTATCTTTAAGAACTCCAGTTTTCACAGTCGCTTGATAGTTTGAATTAAAATTCAATTTACCAATCTGAACGTATGGAAGGGCATCAGAACCGTTAGTTCCGTTAGTTCCGTTAGTTCCGTTAGTTCCGTTAGTTCCGGCTGGGCCGGCAGCTCCTGTAGCTCCATTAGCTCCTGTAGCTCCATTAGCACCGTTACCTCCATTAGCACCAGCACTGCCAGATCCTGTAGCACCTGTTGCACCTGTATCACCTGTGGCACCTGTTGCACCGTTATTGCCTGTGGCACCTGTTGCACCGTTATTGCCTGTGGCACCTGTTGCACCGTTATTGCCTGTGGCACCTGTTGCACCGTTATTGCCTGTGGCACCTGTTGCACCTGTTGCACCTGTTGCACCGTTATTGCCTGTTGCACCTGTAGATCCGTTAGCACCTGTAGATCCGTTAGCACCTGTTGCACCTGTTGCACCTGTTGCACCTGTTGCACCTGTATCACCTGTTGCACCGTTATTGCCTGTGGCACCTGTATCACCTGTTGCACCTGTTGCACCTGTTGCACCTGTGGCACCTGTTGCACCTGTTGCACCTGTTGCACCGTTATTGCCTGTGGCACCTGTTGCACCGTTATTGCCTGTGGCACCTGTGGCACCTGTTGCACCTGTTGCACCTGTTGGAAGCGTTACTTCAGTCCATTCACCTAAAACTACGAGAGGGTCAGAAGTAGGCGCCGCAACATTTGCAATGTAGAAAAGCCCGTTGAAAGAAACTACATCACCTATCGCATATGGGGTAAGTGGGGTAGATGAATAAACGCCAACATAATTAAAGGTCCCTGTATTTCCTGTTGCACCTGTTGCACCTGTTGCACCTGTTGCACCTGTATCACCTGTGGCACCTGTGGCACCTGTTGCACCTGTATCACCTGTTGCACCTGTTGCACCTGTATCACCTGTGGCACCTGTGGCACCTGTATCACCTGTGGCACCTGTTGCACCTGTGGCACCTGTTGCACCTGTGGCACCTGTATCACCTGTTGCACCTGTTGCACCTGTGGCACCTGTTGCACCTGTGGCACCTGTATCACCTGTTGCACCTGTTGCACCTGTGGCACCTGTATCACCTGTTGCACCTGTTGCACCTGTGGCACCTGTGGCACCTGTATCACCTGTTGCACCTGTTGCACCTGTATCACCTGTTGCACCCGTCGCACCTGGAGGTCCTGTGACTACGGCCCAGTATGCGGGAGAGATATCAGGCTGGTTATTGATGCCAGCCCCGACCGCGACGTAAACCAAACCGTTGTAGGAAACTTGATCGTCTAAGGCATATGAAGCCACTGGGCTCCAAGGGTAAATTACAACGGGAGGTGTAGCTGAAGCGGCCTGCGCTCCAAATACTTGTGCAGTAAATACACCAACGGCTGCAACCGTTGTTCCAGTAAGAGTTTGCGCCAGTAGGTAACCTGACAAGACTTTGTTGATATTGCGGCGACGTTTTATGAGTCTCTTTTGACGACGGACTCTGGCAATTTCACTTCGACGCTGTCTTGGCATTCCCATTCCTTTTTCGGGGATAACCCCACATAAATTTCTATAAACAATATCACCGAAATAGGTGATGTCAAGCATCAATCCTGTGAACAGGCAGTGAATATGTCGCTCGTTTAGCAGTTTGCGATGAATGCCTAAATCTTGTTGGGGCTAGCGCCCCTGACGAAGAAGGCCGAAGGTCAACGCATCCTCCAGGGCCATGGCCGAGGCGGCAATAACGTTTTCATGGACACCCACGGTGTTCCACTCCCCTTTGCCATCACTCGTTTCAACTAAAACACGCGTAACCGCACCTGTTCCTAGACGTCCTTCAAGGATTCGAACCTTGTAATCGGTCAGCTCTAAGACTTCAAGCTCTGGATAAAGCGTCTTCAATCCCGTACGCAGTGCGTTATCAAAAGCGTTGACCGGACCATTGCCCATCCCCACGCACGATATTTGCTTACCCATTGCAGTGACTTTGACTTCAGCCTTAGTGATGATGCTTTGGTCTTCAGAGCGTTCAACCGTTGTTAACCAATGATCGATAGTAAAGAAAGATGGACGCTTTCCTGTCATCTCTTCATGAACAAGAAGTTCAAATGATGCATCTGCAGCTTCAAAAGTAAATCCACGTGATTCCATCTCTTTAACGCGATCAACGATGCGACCAATGAGTTCCTTATCTCCACCAAGATCCACCCCGAGTTCTTGTGACTTTAATTCGATGGATGCCCGACCGGCCATGTCAGAAACCAACATGCGCATATCGTTTCCAACAGATTCTGGATCTTCATGTTGGTAAAGAGATGGATCAACTTTGATTGCACTGGCATGTAGACCTGCTTTGTGAGCAAAGGCAGATGTTCCAACATAAGGTTGGCGGGCACTTGAAGATACATTCGTAACTTCGGCAACTGCATGTGAAATTCTAAATGCTTCACGCAATGCATTTTTTGGCAAAACTAGTTGATGCTTCTTTAATTCAAGGTTGGCAATAATTGTTACTAGATCCGCGTTTCCGGTGCGCTCACCATAACCGTTGAGTGTGCCTTGAACATGTGTTGCACCAGCGGCAACTGCTGCCATTGAGTTAGCAACGGCGCATCCTGTGTCGTTATGGCAGTGAATTCCAAGGCGAGCAGAACTAGCCGTTAAAACATCATGAACAACTTGAGAAAGTTCGTCAGGCAACATGCCACCGTTGGTATCGCACAGTGCAATTACATCTGCCCCAGCTTCGGCTGCTACACGCACTACTTCTAGTGCATATGCACGGTTGTTGCGATAGCCATCAAAGAAGTGCTCAGCATCAAGAAAAACACGTTGGCCTTCAGCAATTAAGTGGCTTACTGAATCGCGAATCATCTCTAGATTTTCATCTAGAGTTGTCTTGAGTGCTAAATCAACGTGTCGATCAAATGCTTTTGCTACCAAAGTAACTGCGGGAGCACCAGAATCTCGTAGTGCGCCAAGTAAAACATCATCAGCAGCCTTAACGTTGGGACGACGAGTAGCCCCAAATGCTACGAATGTTGCATTCTTTAGAACTAATTCTTTTTTTGCACGTGCAAAAAACTCGGTGTCCTTAGGGTTTGCTCCTGGCCATCCGCCTTCAATAAAGCCAACGCCAAGTTCATCTAA
The DNA here is from genome assembly GCA_009726135.1 of Actinomycetota bacterium. Taxonomy (GTDB): domain Bacteria; phylum Actinomycetota; class Actinomycetes; order Nanopelagicales; family Nanopelagicaceae; genus Planktophila. Next base: position 7,943 of record WLIQ01000039.1, read on the forward strand.
GTGGCGCGCAATGGCCAACTTGTCATGAACCGAAAGATTTAATCCCTCTTGCTGCGCACCATCACGCAAAGTGGTGTCGTAAATGTGAAATGCATCAGAGACTGGCATCAGCAGACCTTATGTGTCCATGAATGTGTATCAGCAGTTGTTCCGTGCTGAATTGCTAATAAGTAATTGCGAATCTGCATGGTGATTACCCCGGGTTGTCCATCACCAGTTATCCAGGTGCCCATTGAACTTTTTGCAACACCAACAGGTGAAACTACTGCTGCAGTTCCACAGGCAAAAATCTCTGAAATTTCTCCAGATGCAACGCCGTCGCGCCAATCATCGATACTTAGCATTACTTCTTCGGTTTTGTAACCGAGATCTTTTGCTACAGAAAGAATTGAATCGCGAGTGATTCCTGGAAGCAACGTTCCAGTGAGCTTAGGAGTAACTACTGTGGCATCTGCGCCTTTACCCTTTACAAAGTAAAGGTTCATGCCGCCCATCTCTTCAACCCATTTGCGCTCTATTGCATCGATCCAGACAACTTGATCACAGCCTTCTTGTGCTGCCGCTTTTTGTGCAACGAGGGATGCAGCGTAATTACCGCCACATTTAGCTTCGCCAGTTCCGCCTAAAGCCGCACGGACATACTCAGTTGAAATCCATACCGATACAGCCTTGGATGGATCAAAGTAAGCACCGGCTGGTGTAGCAATAAGTATGTATGCAGCCTTATTTGTTGGGCGAACACCCAGTCCTACTTCAGTTGCAATCATAAATGGGCGGATATATAACGACTCGCCTACTTTGTCAGGTACCCAACCAGCATCTTGTTTAACTAATGCTTCTACTGTTTCAAGAAACAAAGCCTCTGGCATTTCAGGAAGGGCTAAACGTTTGGCAGAATTAGCAAAACGTTTAGCATTTGCATCTGGGCGAAATAATGAAATAGAGCCATCTGGTTGGCGATAGGCCTTCATTCCCTCAAAAATTTCTTGACCATAATGAAAAACTGCTGTAGCTGGATCTAATGAAAGTGGGCCGTACGGTTTTAACTCTGGTTCGCCCCAACCATCTTTTTCATTCCATTCACACACCACCATGTGATCGGTGTAGTACTTACCGAATCCACCTTCAGCAACAAGTGCGTTACGTGTTGCATCATCTTTTGCGTTGGGATTAAGTGTGATTTTCATGGTTTATAGCGCTGCGACGAGCGCATCTCCCACTTCACTTGTGCTTCGCTTTTTATCTCCACGGGTCAATAAATCTGCCGCAACTGCGCGCTCAACATCGCGCGCTGCATCGCTATAACCTAAGTGATCGAGCATCATGGCAACTGACATTACCGTGGCTGTTGGATCTGCAATATTTTTGCCCGCAATATCTGGAGCTGAACCATGTACTGGCTCAAACATTGACGGGAATTTGCCGGTCGGGTTGATATTGCCTGAAGCAGCCAAGCCGATTCCGCCACAGATTGCAGCAGCAATATCAGTCAAGATATCGCCAAAGAGATTATCTGTAACAACAACATCAAAGCGCTCTGGGTTAGTTACAAAAAACATTGATGCGGCATCTACATGTAAGTAATCAGTTGCAATAGATGGGTATTCCTTAGCAACTTCATTAAATGTTCGAGTCCATAGTCCGCCAGCGCGAGTTAAAACGTTGTTTTTATGCACCAAAGTCAGCTTTTTGCGATCACGCTTTGAAGCACGTTCGAATGCATCACGGATAACTCGTTCTGCTCCGCGTCGAGTATTCAAACTTTCCTCAGTTGCAATCTCTGCATCAGTACCTTCGGCAAGTACGCCACCAGCGCCAACATATGGACCTTCAGTGCCTTCACGCACAACAACAAAATCAATAGGAGCTTTCGTGGCTAAAGGTCCAGTAACTCCTGGCATTAAACGTGCCGGACGCAAGTTAATGTAGTGATCGAAAGCAAAACGAAGTTTAAGCAAAAGTCCGCGCTCTAGTACTCCGCTTGGGACCGATGGATCTCCAACTGCGCCAAGCAAAATAACATCCTTGGTAGCGATCTCATCCAAAATAGTTTGAGGCAGAACTTCACCGGTACGGTGCCAGTAGCCAGCGCCTAAATCATATGAAGTACGGGCAAATGTGACATCGTATTTCTTTGCTACAACATCAAGAACTTTTAAACCCTCATTGACAACCTCGGGTCCAATTCCATCACCAGCAATAACAGCTAAGTTAATAGTTTTCATTAGTCCACCAAAAATACTGACCGAACGAACTCGGCGTCAGTATCCTTCTTAACTCTTGCAACGATATCTTCGCTGACATGTGAATCTACAGTTAACGCCATTAGGGCAGTGCCGCCAGCTTCACTTCGAGCAACCTGCATTGCTGCAATATTAACTTTGGCCGTACCTAACGTTTGTCCAACGATACCGATGATTCCGGGGCGATCAACGTAACGAATGAAAAGAATGTTATCTGTCGGTGGAAGATCTAGGCGGAAAGAATCGATACCGACAATTTTTTGAGTTTGTTTGATTCCCATTAAGGTGCCGTCAATAGACATTGACTTGCCGGTGGCAGTTGTTGCGCGCAACGTAATCATGGAACGGTATTCGTGGCACTCGGCTGTATTAGTTACTGCCGAAACCATCCCGCGCTCTGTTGCAAGACCGGGGGCATTAACGTAGGTGACTTCCTCTGCACCCACAGCTAACAGCGCACCTTTGAGCGCTGAAATTCCAAGAATTGAACCGTCATGAGCGGCAATTTCACCCTTAACAGTTACATCGATATTTACCGGCAGTTCGCCCAGTAACTCTGTTGCAATCTCAGACATCTTTTCTACAAGTGGCAAAGATGGACGAATGTCTTCGTGAATAACTCCGCCTTTCACATTGACTGCATCAGGAACCAGTTCGCCAGCTAATGCTTTGCGCACAGAGACAGCAACTGCAATGCCTGCACGTTCTTGCGCTTCATCAGTTGATGCACCTAAATGAGGAGTAGCGACAACTTGATCGAGAGCAAATAATGGTGAATCAGTACATGGTTCAGTAACGTAAACATCAAGTCCTGCGCCAGCAACACGCCCTTCGGTGATTGCATCAAAGAGCGCAGCTTCATCTAGAACTCCACCACGCGCTGCATTGACGATGCGAACTGCTGGTTTAACTTTCTTGAGTGCTTCAACACCAATGAGGTTTGCAGTCTCTTTTGTTTTAGGTAAGTGGATTGTAATGAAATCTGAAGTTTTCAAAAGTTCATCAAGATCTACTAACTTTACGCCAAGTTGGGCAGCACGCGCTGGTTGAAGATATGGATCATAAGCAACAACGTTCATGCCAAATGCCTGCATGCGAGATGCAACTAATTGCCCGATGCGCCCAAATCCAACGATGCCTAAAGTCTTTTCAAAGAGTTCAGCGCCAGTGAATTTGGAGCGTGCCCACTTTCCATTTCTAAGTGCGGCGTTGGCTGGTGAAATAAATCGGGCAGATGCAAGCAATAAAGAAATCGCAAGCTCTGCAGCACTAACAATGTTAGAAGTCGGTGCATTAACAACCATAACTCCGGCAGCAGTTGCTGCAGGAATATCTACGTTATCTAAACCAACACCGGCTCGAGCTATTACTTTTAAACCTTTTGCTGCACCAATCGCTTCTGAATCCATCTTCGTCGCAGAGCGAATCAAGACGGCATCTACTCCCTTAGCTAACGCTGCTAGAAACTGCCCACGATCTGCGCCATCACAATTAACGACATCAAAATCTGGACCAAGTGCTTCAAGGGTTGCAGGGCTTAGTTCTTCAGCGATGAGTACGACAGGTTTAGCCACGCGCCGCGCTTCCCTCTTTATAGTCATCGCCCTTTGACTGCTTCATCCATGAAAACATCTTGCGAAGTTCACGGCCGACAGCCTCGATTGGATGAGTCTCACCCTTTGCACGAAGTGACTTAAATTCTGGAGCACCCGCTTCTTGATCATCAATGAAGCGCTTAGCAAATGCACCGCTTTGGATATCAGCAAGAACAGCCTTCATGTTTTCCTTAACGTGTGGATCGATTACACGTGGACCAGAAACATAATCACCAAACTCAGCTGTGTCAGAAACTGACCAGCGCTGCTTTGCGATTCCACCTTCGTACATCAAATCAACGATGAGCTTGAGTTCGTGTAGGCACTCGAAGTATGCAACTTCTGGTTGGTAACCAGCTTCAGTCAATGTTTCAAAGCCGTACATAACCAACTGTGAAGCACCACCACAAAGAACTGATTGCTCACCGAAAAGATCTGTTTCTGTCTCTTCAGTAAATGTTGTCAGAATTCCACCGGCACGTAATCCTCCGATTGCTTTGCCATATGACAATGTCAAAGGCCATGCGCTACCTGTTGAATCTTGTTCAACTGCAACGATCACTGGAACTCCGCGACCTGCTGCGTATTCACGACGCACTAAGTGACCTGGGCCCTTAGGAGCAACCATGCACACATCAACTGATGCAGTTGGCTTGATGTAACCAAAACGAATATTAAATCCATGGCCAAAGAACAACGCATCGCCATCTTTGAGGTTAGGCAAAATTGACTCAGTGTAGATATGGCGCTGTACATGGTCAGGTGCCAAAATCATGATCACTGTTGCTTCTTTTACTGCATCAGCAACTGATACAACTCGCAAACCTTCAGCTTCTGCTTTTGCGCGAGATGCTGAACCTTCTTTTAATCCGACACGAACATCGACACCGCTATCGCGCAGGTTTAGTGCGTGTGCGTGCCCCTGTGAGCCGTAACCGATGATCGCGACTTTGCGACCCTGGATGATGGATAGATCTGCATCCTCTTCGTGATACATCGTTGCTGCCACGGTATTTCTCCTTTAGTTCTGGTAATCGGGTTGAGTGTCGTGA